>CAZXFO010000287.1:0-10038 GCA_964639745.1 uncultured Coxiellaceae bacterium
TTCTTGTGTCAATGCTATTGCTTTTAATTCCACACCATAAAGATCCTGTATCAACATATAACAGGTTATAGGTTTTCGAAATTCTCCCATCTTGCCACTGCCATCTAAATGGATGGTTTGTGCTTGGTTGTTACTGATATAAATATTTTTGTGAAATGAAAAATCACCTTCTAGGCCAAGCCAAGTTGGAATGCTCATGCCTAATCTAGCCATGTTTACATAAAGCTGGCCTACATCCTCTTTCCATTTATAGGGTGTACGAGGGTGAGCATTAATTTTTTGATTTTCTTTCTCTTTTTCTTTTTCCTTCTCTTTTTCTTTTTCTTTTTCTTTTTCCTTTTCTTTCTCATGTTTGGTCTCAACTGCGCCATCAATATTTTGTATGTTTAGGCCCTTAGTTTCGGTGACAGTAATATTGCGTGTCTTAAATGAAAGCCCAGCATGCGACTCAGCTATTTCATCTAACTTTTGCTTAATGAGAGCAGATTGTTCTGGGCTAACATCAATATTGGCAGTTTTAATAAATTCTAGCCATCGCTTATTAAAGTTATTAATCATGACATTTAATATGGTTTCTGTATTTTCAGGCTTATCTATCCCTGCAAATTGAACAACAGGGTCTAGCTCATTACGAACGACAAAAATGCTATTAAAGATTTGATATAATTTTAATTTCGCATCAACATTCTTTTCCGTATAAATTCTATCCAACAAATCCTCTCGAATAAGGCCATTCATTTTTTGAATAGCCGCCTGAAAATGCAACTCATTTAACTTATTAATTTGATTTTTTACCGTTAAACTAATCACTTCTATAGGTTGCCAGGATTTTTTATCAGGGTGCATTTCCACAATATCAGGCGACAATAATACTTCCACTTTTTGAGTTCCGGATAAATCCCGCATACGCATGGCTGCTTGGCCAAAATCGCGAGCAGTTGTATCTTTACCTATAGTTAAAAGTCCAATAGCATTTCTAGGCTGTAAAATATCAGTACCCGTTGTTGCCAACTGGTCGTAATAAGTAAAACGTTCGTGGACTTTGGCTCCGGTGCGTTTTTCAATGATATCAGGCTCAGTTTCCCTGACCTCAATTTCTTTACTCCCATTCCAAGCATACAAAATATTTAATTCATTATAATAAAGCACGCATTTCAAATCTGGGCGATCTTGTTTTAATTTAGCGTATAGTCCTTTTGCCACTGCTAAATTATCTAAATCTTTAAAATGGGCTCCTGCATCAATTAAAGCATGTAAATTTTGTTTATGCGGGTGCTTTTCATATACATCTAAAACTGACTGCAAGGCATTAGGAGCTTCTGGTAAGTGAATATCAGGATTTTTTCTGAGAACATTGTCAATAGTTTGGCCATCAATTCCAAAACCTTCTTCCGCACTAAATTTAAGCCGTGAGTGAAAACAACGAGCATTGTAAGGAGTGCCTGTCACACCTTGAGTAGACTTAAATTGCACACTGTGATTAATGCCGTTGCTCCGCAACACAGATGCAGGGGTTTTTATTTTCTTTAAAATATAATGAGTCGTGCAATAATGGCTGACATTTTCATCTTGTGTCCATTGCTTTTGTAAATATTGCAGCATATCTTGGTTATTAATATCGACCCTGTCTAATGCCATACCCGTTATATTTAAAAACTCTAAAGCTGATGATGTAGCATGGAAAGGAATCAAGCCATTAGAACTTTTAACCTCCGAATGAGCGCGGGCAGTAAAGTCATTTATAAATTCTAAAATAATTTGGCTAGATAATAGCTTACCGGGACGCTTTTGCAGCTGAATAGTATAGAGCAAAGTTTCCATATAAGTGCCATGTTGTGCACGCTTACTAGGAGTGTGGTTAGCAATATAGGGAACGGATATTTCGGGATGCAAACCAGTTGATAAATCATGTGGAAATCCATAATGAACATTAGCAGTTTTCTTTAATGTCATCGGCAAGTAACTGAATTGGCCTTTAATTAAATAGACCAATTGCAGAGCTTCATGTGAGAATTTTGACTTCAGCCACGGCGGAATAGCTTTGCCTAGTATAAACTGCTCAAGTTCAAGCAACTCAGAATCACTCAAGTTTGCCTCATGAATAAATGAAAAAAGCGGACTCTTTTCATCGAGAGTTACCACCTTCACTAAATCATTAAATATCGTTTCCCAAATTTCGGGCCCCGGAATGATAATTTCTTCTTGCATGACCTCATAAAGACTTTTATTGCCCAAAGGCAGTTCAATGTTTACCTTTTTAAATAGATTAAACACGTTTAATACTGCTTCAATAAACACCTCATTAATTTCTAACTCATCACCCAAAGAATAATTTAATTCTTTTTTGGGATCCAAGATGCTGTCAACTTCATCTATGATTACATCACCTTTATTTTTAAAAAGTAATAATATTTTTTCTAAGTATTTAACTTGTTCAGCCCACTCTTTTTTATCAGCTAATGGATTATTTAATAATTCTAGATATTTTAATTCTAGAGCTTGCATACTTTCACTGGTAGTCATGACATACTGTCGATTTTGCATGACTGTTTTAAATTTTGCATAAAGTGATTTTAGTTGATCAGCATTAAAATCTGCCTCTCTAGAGAACAAGAATGGAAAAGCTGCTTGACTAAAAGCATTCGTGGTCTTAGCCATTAAATCAGCAAAATTTGTATTAAAAGCTGATGAGGGCAATTCTAATATAGAAAGGTTCTCACCATTGGCTTTCTTTAAAGCTAAGATAGGCAGTAATAATTTGGTTTTACCGCCACCCATAATCATTTGTACCACTTGGCTTTTAAAAGTTCCGGTGGCCCTATCTTCCTCGAGCATTTTCTTTATCATCGCTGCTTGTTGAGGACGCAACAATTTATTTTCAATATATTCAAATAATAAAATTTCTGGGTCTTCATGAGGTTTATAACCAGAGCGTATAGCTGAAAGTTGTTCACCAATACGCCATAATTGAGAAACATAATCATTAGGGTCTGTTTTCTCTAATCTTCTTAATTCCAGGCTAACCCGCTCACGCTGTTGCTGTGCCGTTGCCATAAGCAAATGACTATGCACAGCATCAAGAACATGGCCTACTTCTTCTGGGGTCAGTTGGGTCTCTTTACAAAGTTGATCTCTGTCATTTTTGAGGTAATGAATTAAAAGCCCTTCCCACGAAACGGTAGATTGCGACTTACCAGCAATTTTAATTTTGTTGCCAAGTAAAGCATACTCACCCTGAAGATTTTTATTAATGGCAGCTAATATATCTTTTTTATCATCAGCCAGTATTCTATTATTGATTAGGATATTTTTATCTAGCTTATCAACTAAATCACCACGTGTTTTCTTATCATTTAATAGGGTTACATATGATTGCTTATTTTGGCTTTCTAGTAAATTAAGCCTAGCTCCCTCTAGTTGATCCTGATTAAATTTGGTCGTTTCATTTTGAACAAATTTTTCATCCATTTGCTCAATTACTACATTTTCTATTTTGAACTCCATATCTTGAGTAGGCGGAACAGAAAATTCGATTTGAAGTTCAGAACACAAGCTTTTCTGGTTAGTCTCGTTTTTATACTGGTGAGGGGGAATATATTTTTCTTCTGGAACCAAACTCGGAGTTGTTTCAGGATTTTGATCTAAAACTTGCTCTGTATATTGAGAATTTTTAGTAATTTTATTTTCTATTTTAACTAATTTTTCTTGAAGATCTTGCAAACTACCTTCATCAAGCGTGGTGGCCATTTTTTTCAACAGTAGTTTTTTACGCTCTTTAAGTGAATAAATTTTAAGTTGGCGGTAACGATTTATAAACTCAACTGTTAAGTCATCACGCCCCTTACTTTTAAAAAGTATTTTTAACAGCAAACGTTCGTGGTCTGAATTTAAGCGCATGGCTTTAGGAACATGAGGTCTTACTTTCATGTAATACTCGTAATTTTCAATAGCTGCCGCATAAAATTTTTCCTCATAGAATTCAGTTAATAATTTATTTTTAACATTATGATATAAAGCATTATTAACTGATTTTTCTGGTACATTTTTTAAGGATAATGGCGCATCAAATTGCTTTAATTTAAACTCACTCAAAAGAGTTGCTGCTTGCAAACGAACGGCGCTCACCTCGGGTGTAGTGATTCGGCTGTTATTATAGCTTTTACTTTGGGGGTTAGGGATTTCAAGCATGATTTTTTTAATTAATTCAATTTCTGCCTGATTACCAGTCAGACCACCCAGTTTTTCGCATTGCAGCAGATAACGATAAGCTTTCTCTTCTTGATAACTACCTAAAGAGAGATAACAAAGATATAAACACTCCTCAGGGTTTGTAGCTACACAATTACCGTCTGCATCTACTTGAAATGAATAGTATTTTTTCGAATTAGAAAATGTCCACTTAACATCACGAGCATCTAAACTCTGATGGTTATCGTGTAAAATATCCGTAGGAATTTTATTTTCTTTATCCAAATCTAATTGATGATATTCAGCATTGTCTTCACCTGTACTATAAAATTCTTGCATCGGGAAAATACAACGACGCTCTGTGGCTGATTCAAAATAAAGACCGTGGCTAAATTCAGCTGATGACGGTATACCGTTTATATTCATCTTAAGTTCTGGATTAGAAGCTAATATAATTTCCCAATTATTATTGGCTGTTTTATGAGCTAAAAATGACAAATTATACCGAGGTAAGTTTATTTTAATTTGACTTTCCTGCGCCCATACTTCAATAAAACCGCTGGATTCAAAATGTGTAAATGCATCATAAATTGTAGGATATAGTAAGGATTGGAGCTTAGACAAATCTGTTTGAGAAAAAAATCGCTGATTTTTTTTTGAATTTTTCAGTTTATCAACGTCAAAAAAACTATCCATTTTAGCTAAATCAGCAGCGCTTATATCAAATGGCGAGCTACCCATTTTGGATATGTAATAGATACCTTCATTCGTGCGTAATAGCCCAGCACCTGGTAATTCATGCCAAAATGAATCTTCATCCCAAGGTGAGCCTTGGGGCAATTCAGGCAACCACATAATGTAAGAAACTCGAGGGGGGTCCATGGGGGGCTTAAGTGAAAAACCAGTCAACTGGCCGCTATCATTTACCTCACAAAATTCCAATTCGTGGGAGTAGCTATTAATAGCTTTTTTGATTATTTTAATTTGACTACCACCCTTTGCATTGGTGACATAGCAATCGGCATTTGCAGCATCACTCCAAAAATATTTACCATTTTCAAAAAAATGCCGCGGCAAATCTCTTATGGTGCTTTTATCATAAATGTGGTCAATGTCTTGTAGCTCATACCATCGCTTATCCTGATCAAAACCCATGGCTCGCTGAATATGTGTAATGCCTTTTTCATCACGCAATACACGATAGTAATGGTTGTTATCATAGAATTCACAATAAGGTATTTTAGCATCCAAATTTGTTTTAGCTAAAATTAATCTATCACCAAAAAAATCGCGGAAATCTTGATTGTAAAATTCATTAGGTACGTACCCGATAGAAAAATTAAGTCCTTTAACCGTTCCGGACTTAAAATCTAAAAAAAGTGAATGGTTGATAATAATTTCGGGAAAATTAATATCTAAGCTATCGATGACTAATCCTTCGGGAAAAATAGTATTAAGTGGGTATGATTTAATCATTTCTTTCAACATATCTTCCTGGTCGGTCCTTGAAAGTTGATTAAAGTTTTTAGTTAAATAAGGGAATATTTTAGCCAAATCGTTAGCAAGCTCATCAGAAAAAAATACGTTGTCCGTAAAAGATTGGTGGCCAGAAATTTTGTTTCTAGAAAAATTAGTCTTTAAAATTTCAATAATATTAGCTTTATTGAGATCATGATCTTCATTAATAAATTCTGCTGTTAGAAATAGATATAAACGGCTTAATTCTAATATTAACTTATCGTTTTTATCCGCCCTAGCTGTAGCTAATGATTGCCGTAATTGCGGTAAAAATTTCTCTAAATGTGTTTGATTTTCCTTTAGGATCAGTTTTACTTTATCTGTCATTTCATGAGAATATGCCGATAAATAACGATAGAATAAACCAGCAGCCCGGAGAGCAAACATAGCTGGTGGGTCTACTCTATGTGCATTGGAGTTCTGAATAAACAACCGATCTAATAGTGTAACGAGATCAGTTGCAATCATAGGGTTAGCATCTAGCGCCTGCAAAAGCGTAGGCGTCAACAGATTTATTAAAAATAAATTTTGATATTGAAAATCATTCAATTTATCGATGTTTTGTTTAAAAAAATCTAAGGTAACAACAACCTTTAAAATACTTTGACGGGTCCTTGTAAAAGGGAGAGTATGATAAAATTCCCCGTTACTCAGCTGGGATTTATTAAACGTTGCAAAATGCAGTAATGCTGCATTGCTATCATATCCTTCATCAGGCTGCCGATCTCTTTGAGTGAAGCCATATTGAGAAACGATAGAGTCAGAAAAAAGCGCGTCATTTATTAAACCATTGTCTAAGCCATATACCTCACTTAATGTTACGGTTTTACTACTACGTACCCGACGGCCGTTATATCCTCCCAAGACACCGTTTTGATAACCTACTTTTGATTTCATATTTTCGTATTTACCACGAATATCTCTTTCATAATCCAGCTCGTCAAAGCTTACATTTGCTAGACGATCAGCTTCACTACTTTTATTATTTTTAAAATACGAGAATCCGCCTCTCTCAAACAATAAACACTCATGGTAGTATTCATGAAATTGAATACAAAAATCAAAATCTTTGAGCAGAGGTCCAAATAATTTGTTTTCATCCATCGTTAACTTACCTGCTGCACGGCGATTGGCTAAATCGTATAATGCGATTCTCGCACAATCCATACGCGTACCATGCCTAGGAACGTTATTATGCGATGCCCACTCTAATAATGCTTCTTGCTTGTCATGCTTATTAATTAATTCAACGTCGTAGTAATCAACCGCTGCTGATTGATCTTTACGGATGGAATTGTTGTAATAAGACTCATAGTCATAAAACATCGAACGCACATTTAACATATCATTTAAAATCAAATTAAATTCTTCATTAATTTCAGCAATTCTTTCATCAAAAATTGGATCAAATGTTACCGAATAAGGATCACGAATTTTTTTTGCTTTCTTGTCTGCAAAATGTTTATCTGCATTTAAGAAATCAGCGAGATACTTAAAATCGGCATGTCCTTCAAAATACACATTTGCAATATGGCTAGCCATTAACATGCCTGTTAAACTTGTCGCCACCCGTTTGGGTAAAGGATCACCCCCTTTTAAATAACAATGTTTGCCGTAAAGAAAAGTTATATTCTGAACATAATCTAGAGCCAATCGACTTTCATCAGGCGACAAGCTACCCCAAAATTCTTTTGCTTTTTTACCGCTAATAGGTAGGGTTAAAAATAATTGCTCAACGTCCCTTAGAATTTGGTCACTCAATAGAAGTTTGTCGTTATGAACAAAAACTCGATTACAACGATTCAAATATTCCAACACATTTTGTTTTTCATAAGTCGGGACTATTTCCGGTGACAACTTTTTAGCCTCATCAAGGCGCATGTCTACAGGAAGCAATGCGATAGCCTGGTTTTGTAATTCTTTTTGCCATGTGGTCGATCTTTGTAAGGTATTTTCTAAGGCTTTTTCTAACTCAAGGACATTTATAGTCTCCATTTTTTCATGTTTCTTTAACTCCCTATTCATTTGATCTATAAGCTCTAAACTTGAGTGAGCCCGTTCTTCAGATAAAACAGGACTGTCTTTTGGATTTCTCATTAATTGACGGGTCGACCGAGCAAAGCGTGAAAGTGCTGCGCGCAACTGATTTTGAACTATAGGAGCTGATAGATTATCTTTTTGCTTTTCGATACGGAATAAATCCAGAAGTGATTGGAGTTCCAACTGATAAAGATATTCAGAAAATGCCTTAGGAGTATTTTTCATGGCGTTTTGCAGCACTGGCATTAACACTCTCATGCTACACGTTCCAGACAGCTGAGGTAAAATATACTCATTAAAATATGAGGCAGGCGCTACCTCTTTAGCCTTTAAACGCTGAATTTCCTTTTCTATATCACCGTAAACGATGTGCTCATTGTATTTCACTTGTGCTAAGTAAGAAATGTTTGGCTTAATTTGCGGCTTTAAAAGTAGCTGAACCAATGATGTAATATCTGTACCCGTCGGCAATTCAAATACTTTAACCGGGGAATAAAGCCGCTGAAATCCTGCTTTAGAGGCATGAAAATTCATGCCGGCACCGGTGTTATAAATTAAAAAGGCATAAGAACCATCATCTTTTTTTTGTAATTGATAACACATGGCATGACCAGGAGAACCTGACCAACCACCCGGAATAAATAAATCTTGCGCTGTGTCTTTAAGCCACGGCTGGATAATCCCATCAGCCAATGTTTTAATTTTTTGATCTAGCAGCGTTTCATAAAGCTTAGCCCTATGCTGTAATTCAGCCCCACTCCTATAATAATTATTTGATGAACTTAGCTTCTCTTGGCTTGCAAATTCTTGATTGGTTTTTCCTATTAAAATCTTAATCTCTTTTTCTTTATTAATTAGATCTTGAAAATACGGTTTAGTGTTCACTAATGCTTGTGTAATAATGGATTTTTCTTGCTCACTCATGTCACAATGATTTTTTTCAATATACTCCATGAATCTTAAAAGATAGCCTACAGTGCTTTTAAAGGTATTACCTTGCAAATGACTGCCCAATAAACGTTCGTCATGATGAATATGCGCAAAGGTGCTGATGCTGAGCTCATCCTCATCGCTTGCGCACGAAGGTCGATTATCAAATATGCCCATGCATGGATATCTATTGGTTTAGTTAACTTAAGTATAGTCTTGGGCTATTTTCTTGCCTGAGATAGCCAATAGTAGAAAATAAATATAAATCAATTGGTTATATGAATAGCCTTTACAGGGATTAGCCTACACATAGATTAAACGTTAACCAGGCCAAAAAATGAGGTAGGAAAAAGGAAGAGCCCAAAACGGAATACCTGTGGGAGATGATCTCCCACAAGCACTCAACTCGTCATCTCAATATCAAGAGTATTTTGTAAAAAATGCTATGCCATCATACTTTAAAACGGGCCTACCATTTTTTCAGGACGGACATTTTCTCTGAATTCTTTCTCAGAGAGATATCCCAAAGATAAACATGCTTCTAACAACGTTGTGCCATCGTGCCATGCCTTATGCGCAATCTCAGCAGCTTTATCGTAGCCAATTTTAGGAGCAAGACAGGTGACTAGCATCAATGATTTTTCAACTGACTCATGAATTTGCTTTTCATCTGCTTCTAAGTCTTTAATACAGAACTCGGTAAACATATGCATAGAATCCGTTAACAACGTAACAGAATTAAGCAAATTAAAAATTATTACAGGCTTGAAAACATTTAATTCGAAGTTACCTTGCGAATCAGCAAAACCAATGACGGCATCATTACCCATAACCTGTACGCAAACCATAGTCATGGCTTCGCATTGTGTTGGATTAACTTTACCGGGCATAATTGAAGAACCAGGTTCATTTGCTGGCAAAATCAATTCACCTAAACCACAGCGTGGACCCGACCCCAACCAACGAATATCGTTGGCAATTTTCATTAATGCACAGGCTAAAGTTTTGAGTGTACCACTTACTTGCACTATAGCATCGTGACTCGCTAAAGCAGCAAATTTATTGGGAGCGGAGGTAAAAGGTAAATTAGTAAGCTCAGCAATCTTAGCAGCAACTTTTGCAGCAAACTGTGGATGGGCATTCAAGCCAGTACCAACAGCGGTACCACCCAAAGCTAGCGGATAAAGCACCGGTAAATTCATTTCAATATATTGTAGTGCCGAATCCAATTGCGCGACATAACCTGAAAATTCTTGGCCTAAAGTTAAGGGCACGGCATCTTGAAGATGGGTGCGACCTGTTTTAACGATATGAGCGAACTTTTTAGCTTTTTCGTCGAGGGCATTACGCAATTCACGTAAA
>CAZXFO010000288.1:0-6973 GCA_964639745.1 uncultured Coxiellaceae bacterium
TATTAGCAGAAATTCTTGCAAGTTCTGAAGCGCGCAAATGGGTGCTTGATTATCGCTTGAATTTGAATGTTATTGATTCTGGGTTGCAAGCTGAGTTACGGAATTGGCTTGAAAATATGCAACCCAGTGTCCTTGCTAGATACCTAATAGGTGGGTTATTACAAGCCGAGTTGCCGTTTTCAATTCCTAAGCAAAGCCTAATTGCTAATTGTTTGGAGCCTACAGCATTTTTGATTCCACCATTACCAAATTCATTATTTATGCGGGATCCGAGTTGTTGGATTCATAATCACATTTTAATTGGCTCAATGTATTGGGCTGTGCGCCGGGCTGAGACACTATTAATTACTGCGATTTATCGCTTTCATCCTCTTTTTAATGATTGCTCTATTATATGGGGAACAGGCCCAGTTAAAGATTACGATTCCGCTACATTGGAGGGTGGAGATGTAATGTTTTTAGGTAATGGAATAGTGTTAATAGGAATGGGTGAACGCACTTCTCCACAAGCAGTGTCACAAGTTGCTTCAGTACTATTTGCTAATAGTGCTGCTGCCCATATCATTGTTGCGCAATTCCCTAAATGCCGCAGAGCTATGCATCTAGATACAGTATTTACATTTTGTGATATTGATTTGGTGACTATCTTCCCTGAGGTGGTTCATGCCTTGCGTAGCTATAGCTTGCGTCCTGGCAGTGCTGTGGGTGAGATAGAAGTGGTTGTAGAAGATAAGCCTTTTTTGGATGTCGTTGCAACAGCACTGGGGTTAAAGAAGTTGAGAGTTATTGCAACGGGTGGTGATAGCTACGAAGCTGACCGTGAGCAGTGGGATAATGGTAACAATTTACTGGCACTTTCTCCGGGGGTGGTTGTTGCTTATAACCGCAATACCTACACCAATACTTTACTTAGGAAAGCTGGTGTTGAAGTTATTACAATTCCCAGCAGTGAGCTAGGAAGAGGTCGAGGCGGAAGCCATTGTATGACTTGCCCATTGGAGCGTGCAGGGCTTTAGATCATTAGCTACTCTAAAGGGAACTCAACCACTGCGACTGTTGTACAAATTGGTATTTTCCAAATTAAGGTTATTTTGGCTGGACTCATCAGTTAGTGACAATCTATTACTATTTCCAAACATCCCATGCTCGCTGGCTTTACCTTCAGTGCTAACTGGTTGCTCATTTTGGGCTTGTATATTTATTTTATCTCCTAGAGCATTACGAAAATATGCGGTGACTTCTTCCAGCGCTTGCTCTTTTTCCATGTGGTTTTTAATTGCTACTTGAAGCTTATTGGCCTTGGCAATTTGATGCGCCTTAGCGTCTTTAAAGTTCATGTTTTTAGTTGTCCGATTAAAGCTTTCGATATTTGCGTTAACATCTTTATAAGAGTCAGCTATATCTTGCATCATGTTAGCTATCATCTTAGTGCCTTTTTGCATGGCTTTTAAGCCAAGGCTGAGTTTTTTAAGAATTTCGGTTGAATTTGGATCTTGCTGTTTGGATTTAATTTCTGCTTCTAATTTTGAATCAATTGCTACAAGCTCATGATTTAATTTGTTGACTTGATTTGCATTCCTTTTATTGGGTTTGGCTTGCGCTTGCTGGCTGGCGTTTAGTAGTTGTACTTTAACTTTGACTTTTTCTGTCATAGAAGTAATAAGTTTCAAAATATCTTCTTTGCTAAGGGAGTTTTCAAAATTGTTTTCAGAGTTTGCGTTCTTTAGAAATTCTTTTAATTCAAGGCCAGCGCGTCTTTTCTCTTGTGCGGAAAGTTGATCGCTGTAAAGAGTTGCAATCTCTTGATAAGCCGCATAAGCATTAATAATGTCAGTATCGTTAAATTGCGAAAAATATTTGAAAAGGGCTGTTATTTTAGTTCGCAAGAGCGAGCTTACTTCCTTAACTAAGCTGGCATGCTGGCTTTTGTCGACGACAGTAGAAAGATGATTATTTGTTTTACTGTAAATATCGATAAATTTTTCAATTCGAGCTTTAGTTAGTTCAGTTATATTTTCTTGAGTTAAATAGTTTTGCAGATCTTGAATTAACGTTGTGTAAAATCGTGGGTTGATGATTGTTAACTCAGCATGTTCATTTAGAGTAGGGCTAAGGCTCGGAGATTCTATTATACGGTGTGCAGCAGGCAGTCCTTGTGAATCTTTTACTTGTAAAGAAGCGCCATGCTTAATTAATACCGATAAGCAACCTGCTTTGGGAGATTCTGGTTTATCGTTTTCAATACAATAGAGTATGGGATTTAAGTTAGAATTAACTATAAATGTATTGATTGGAAAGCTGCCGTTTTGTAATAAAAATTCTAGAAGTTTGTCGTTGCCTTTAACTAACGCCAGTTTTATTAAATTATCTGGAATAGGGTTGAGGTAGCTTTTCAGACCAGCTGCTAATTCGAGTTGGTTCTTTAAAACAAAATTCATGAGCAATTTATTGGCTGCGGCTTCCACATCTTTAGCTAGGTTGTGAATTGCTATTAGATCTTGATGAGTGCAGCTATCATCAGCCCAAATTAATGCATCATAAGTAGTTTGGTGGAACGTGTTAAATTGCTTTAGCTTATCAGCATCATTTGCTGCTGATTGAAAATCTGTCTTAGCTTGTTGAGCCTTGTTAATAAAATCAATTACAGGCTGCTTAGTGTGTAATACTGATGGTATGATGGTGCCTGTTTCATAAGCAGAACTTTTATCAGTTATTATTTCAGCTTTCTCTTCTAAGGCGGTGGTCTTATAATTTATAGATACGCTCGGGGCTACCTTTATTTTAAGACGTCTAAATAAGTTTAGTAAATTTTGATGTTTTTTATCAGAATTTAAATCTGCTAACATCGCTATAATTTTGATAATTTCATCAAGTTTGATTTGATAAGATGATAAATTTCCATTGAGATCATTAGATAAGATGCTGAGCTCTTTTTCTAAATCTTCGTATTGGCTTGCATGCTGGGTGGTGAATTCTTTGTGTTGTTGTCGTATGCGAGTTATTACAGCTAGGCTTTGCTCGATGGCTAATTGAGTACAGGCATAGGAGAGATCTGAGCTAATATTTTGTTTTTCGTTAGTAGACGTTAAAACTAACTCGGGACTAGTGGCTAGCTGATCATTATTATTGAAAAATACATGTAATTGGTAGCTCGCATTTTGCTTTTGAAGGTAAGCAGTATAGTGATATTGGCTGAGATAAGGGTTAGAGTCATCTTGCTTTTCATAAAAGCTAAGATGGTGTTCAGTTAATCTGTAGCCTTCAGGAAGCGCTACATTGACCGGCTTGAGCTGATAAAATGCACATGGCTCGCCATTGATATTGGTCTTGAAAGTAAGTTGTTCTTTATTAAGTAGGGTGTTGTGAGCAGCGGAGTCAAAGCATAATTTTATAAAGCTATATATGTAATTTTTTAACATAAAAATCTCACTCCACCTTTATTAGTTTAAAATGTGAACAATGGTAACGCTTTTGCAGCCCTATAGCAAGTTACGAAAGAATTGACTGAGGTTTACGGCTTATTATCAAAGAGTTATTTCTTATTTTTAGTTAAAATCTGATCTAGCTTATTCGAAAAATCCTGTATTTCTTTTTTGCTTAATTTAGAAGGGCCGCCTGTGATAACGCCGCTTCCTCGTAACGCATCGCTAAAGTTTCGTATGGATAGTCGTTCTTTAATGTTATTTGCTGAATACAATTCGCCGCGTGGATTAATAACGATGCAGCCCTTACTAATTGCTGCATCAGCAAGAGGAATATCAGCTGTGATGACCACATCACCAGGTTCAGAGCTTTCTACAATTTTATTATCAGCCACATCAAACCCAGAGGGTACGACCACCTTGGTAATAAAACGGGAAGGTGGGGTCGACAGAGGCTGGTTAGCAACCAGAGTAACAATCGTTACTGTGCGAACCGCTGCACGAAATAAGATTTCCTTGATAGCTTTGGGGCAAGCGTCTGCATCAACCCATATACGCATAGTGTGTGCCTTTAACGCGAATGTTTATTATTTCAGTCATAGATGATCGTATTATTTAATATAAATGTACAAAATTGATAGGTAAAAATTGCATATAGTACAAGGCCTTATTGAGTTTTTCTATGAATAATTATTTAGTAAACAGGACACGGTTATTAATAGCCTTGTAAATTTGCTAAAATACCGGCGATAAAACGAGAATGTAGTAATTTTTGTTGAACACCTGAGGAATTTTATATGCCTATTATTGGCTCTAAAATAGAAACAACCCATGCTAATTTTGGCAATATGGTCACTCAAAACTGCTTGCTGGTCGATAAAACAAAGTTAATTAAAGAGTTTTGGGGAGGGCAGCAAGTCTCACTTATCACTCGTATGCGCCGTTCTGGCAAGACGCTTAATATGTCTATGTTGCAACATTTTTTTGCAGCAGATGTTTGCGGTGTACCTACGAAAGATATGTTTAAGCAGTTTGCGATTGCTCAAGAGGATAAAGGTGAATTTGTAGAAAAGCACCAGGGTAAATATCCCGTTATCTTTGCAACCTTTAAAGATATAAAAGAATCGTCATATCAAGCTGCAGTTAATCAAATTAAGATCCTGATTCAAAATCTCTTTGATGAACATGATGCGGTATTGCAGTCACCTAAGCTTAGCGAAATTAATAAAAAAATATTCGAAAATTACCTTAGTGGTTCAGTCAATAATGAAGAGCTCCAAGCAGCCATTCTATTTCTAAGTAAATGTTTATATAAAGTGTATGGTAAGAAGGTTATTATCTTGATAGATGAATACGACGCACCACTTACCAACTCCTATGCACACAAATATTTAGAGCAACTTAGCAATTTCATGCGTAATATTTTTAGCTCGGTCTTTAAAGACAACAATTATTTAGAAAAGGGGTTGCTGACTGGTATTTTACGTGTCTCAAAAAATAACATATTATCTGGTTTGAATAATTTAAAAGTATATACGCTTCTTAATAAAAATTATGACCAATACTTTGGTTTTACAGACAATGAGATTATTGAACTAGTAGCAAAAGAAGGGATAACTGATAGCTTGCAAGGCATTAAAAACTTCTATAATGGTTATCAAATAGGTCATTCAGTAATTTATAATCCTTGGTCAGTTATGAACTACTTTACAGAAAAGCAACTTGGCCCTTACTGGGTGCTTACTTCAAATGATCAATTATTAAAAGACGTTCTCACGCGTAGTGATGGAGAAACAAGAAAAAAGTTAGAGTGTTTAATGCAAGGTGAGGAAGTTTCAGGTGAGGTTAATGTAAATTTACGTTATGAGGATCTCATTGAACGTCCTGACTCTTTATGGACTTTACTCGTATTTTGTGGCTATTTGACTGTTTGCGAAAGCAAGCCTGTATTAGATCGGTTTGTTTGCAAGCTAAGAATTCCTAATGAAGAAGTTCTTATTCAGTATAAAAGTATTTTTATTGATTGGCTGAAAGAAAGAATAGGTGAGCATAGATATCATTCAATCTTAAAAACCTTAACAGAAGGAAAAATTGAAGAATTCACTGAGGCATTAGGTGATTACTTGATGGAATCATTGAGCTTTATGGATGTAAGTGGAGATAAAAAGTCAGAGATTTTTTATCATGGTTTTGTGGCAGCACTTATCGCCAGCTTGCGAGATACACATTATATAGATTCTAATAAAGAAAGTGGCTTGGGGCGGTATGATATTCTGATAATGCCCAAAAATACTGTCAATTCCATTGCTATCATATTAGAGTTTAAACACACGAAACGCAGTCAGGATATTGAAGTAATCGCCAAGACTGCTTTACAGCAAATTAATGAGTCAAAATATGACACCCAAATTAAGCGCTATCCCCATATTAAAAAGATTATAAAAGTTGGTATGGCTTTTTCTGAAAAATCAGTTGTATCTGTCTATCAAGAAGATGAAATTATTGCTCATAAGGTAAGTGAACCTCGGGTGTTTAAGCTGTTGCGAGATGATGATCTTGCTGCAACTAATGCTGAAGAAAAATTAACAAGTTCATCTAGTATTCACAAAGCATCTGCCGTAACTAAAAGATCTGCATCTAATGAGCTAATTAGACGTCAAGATGACGGTAATGAAAGCTTTAGTCAAGGTGAGATTACAAATAAAAAGCAACGTTACAGTCAGAGAGAAGTCAATACATCAATATCATCAAGCAGTATTACCCTGGGCTCTATTGGATTTTTTCCTTCAAATGATACAAGCGGAAGTGATACTCAAGTGGTTAATGATACGGCTGATGAAAGCAATCATGAGATGCAGAGTAATACGATATAAAATAATTATTCGTAATGATCCTTCTTTGTGACTTGCGTATGCAAGACTTAGTCGTCGTCGATGCTTACTTTATAGACTGATCTTGGCCGTTTTAAAAGCACTCTCTAAACTTTCAGCAGTTATGCCTAGATCTGAGAAATACTCCCTCAGGCTTTTGATGAAATTAGCATCTAGCTTTCCAGTAGCATGTTCGCGGTGA
This sequence comes from uncultured Coxiellaceae bacterium, assembly GCA_964639745.1. GTDB lineage: Bacteria > Pseudomonadota > Gammaproteobacteria > DSM-16500 > DSM-16500 > JABDGC01. The sequence goes on from CAZXFO010000288.1 coordinate 6,495, forward strand.
GTGCTCGGTGCTGAGGTGTTAGATTTATCATTAGGATCTAACTCCTTAGTAATTAAAAAGCCTTGAGTCGTCTCTTTAGATAATTGAAGGTCATTAAGAAGTGCCATTATAGGTTTTTCATCATATTTTTGATGAGCTGTGTTATTACGATCAAGTAAATCAATTAGAAGTTTAAGTTTATTACTGCCGAGCTCGGAAATATGCTTCATCAGCTTTTCTTTCTGTTCTAGCTTTTTCGCTTGAAGATTTTGTTTGTTTTCTAATGCCAATTTTTCAGTAAATGCTAGCTGAGATAGGCGATATTCTTCTTGTTTGCGTGTTTCACGCTTTTCTTGTTCAATTTCTTTTAAGCGGCGACGATCGCGAGCATGAATTTCATCCTGGGTTGGTTCAATACCCTGAGAGGCTTTAAAGCTTAAAGTGAAGTCTTCAGGAGGGATTTCTAAACTTGCTTCTATTGAGCCTTTGGAGGCTTTTAT
>CAZXFO010000289.1:0-4438 GCA_964639745.1 uncultured Coxiellaceae bacterium
ATGGGGGTGGCTGTTAGAGTTAAAATGTCGACTTCTGACCTTAATGCCTTTAATTTTTCCTTTTGATGAACGCCAAAGAGATGTTCTTCATCAATAATGACTAGCCCTAAGTCTTTAAATTGAATTTCTTCTTGTAATAATTTATGAGTACCTACCATGATATCGATTTTGCCCTCACGTAGCCGCTCTAGTGCATTTTGTTGTTCGCGAGAAGTCCTAAATCGTGACAAGACCCCTATTTGAACGGGCCAATCTGCAAATCGATCTTGAAAGGTTTGAAAATGCTGTTGTGCAAGTAAAGTGGTGGGAACCAGCACTGCCACTTGCTTGCCATTTTGTGCCGCTAAGAAAGCTGCTCGCATAGCGACTTCCGTTTTGCCAAAGCCGACATCGCCGCAAATTACACGATCCATAGGACGTGGAGAAGTCATATCTTCAATAACTTGCTGAATAGCGCGTTCTTGATCAGGTGTTTCTTCAAAAGGAAATGCTGCAGCGAATTGTGCATAAAGTTCATCTGGAAATTTAAATGCTAATCCTTCATGCGCTGCACGTCGTGCATAAATATCAAGTAACTCAGCAGCAACATCGCGGACTTTTTCTTCGGCCTTACGTTTGGCTTTGGACCATTGTTCAGTGCCAAGATTATGTAATGGTGCATGTTCAGGATCTGCTCCAGTATAGCGTGATATCAACTCTAAGGATGATATAGGTACATAGAGTTTATCGCCTTTGGTGTACTCAATGCAGAGAAACTCATTAATTTGATCGCTGATGGTTAATGTTTGTAGCCCTTGGTAGCGACCAACGCCGTGTTCTATATGAACGATGGGGTCGCCAATTTGTAACTCTGTAAGGTTGCGAATAATGGCATCAGCATCCTGAGTTTGGCCTTTACGTTCCCGAGGTTGTTTTACTCTCTTGCCAAAAAGTTCGCCCTCGGTAATCACAGCGAAAGCAGGTTCTTCTAAGCGAAAACCTTCCTCTAACGGGGTAACAGTAATGCCATATTGTCTATCGTCACCAATAAAATCTTGCCATGTTGCATAATAGTGAGGAAACAGCGAGATTTGACCTAATGCTTGTAATAAAATTTCTCGACGTCCAGTGCTTTCTGTACTAAATAAAATTCTACCTGGATATTGTTCAATAAATTTTTGTAGTGGAGCGTAGGCCTTAGGAGCTTTGTGGTCTACTAACATGGGTTCAGTTAATTCAGCCTGAAATTGATAATAACTTTTCCCGGTGGATTGATTTTGGATTTCTGAAGCAATATTGATTTGTGCATACTGCTGCAATTTTTCTGTTATTTCGCTAACGGGAGTGAAAACATGCTCAGGGGTTAAAAGCGGATGGCTTTTGTCATATCGCCGATCTTCGTAGCGCTGCTGAATCTCTTGCCAAAAATGTTCTGCTTGTGGTTGTAAATTACCTATCCTGATGATGAGAGTATTTGCAGCTAGATAGTCAAAGAGGGTAGCTGTTTTATCGAAAAATAAAGGTAAGTAATACTCAATCCCGGGAGGGCTAATGCCTTCGCTGACATCTTGGTAGAGTTGCGAGCCTAGAGGGTTGCCTGTAAAACAGCTACGCCATGCTTGTCTAAAATGCTCAATGGCTTCTTCGTTTAATGGAAACTCTTTAGCAGGCAGCATGCGAATGGAATCAACGGTGTCTAAAGTACGCTGGGTGTCGGGTAAAAAAGTTCTAATCGAATCGACCTCATTATCAAGTAAATCAATTCGGTATGGTAGGTGGCTGCCCATAGGAAATAGGTCGATGATAGAGCCACGAACAGCAAATTCTCCGTGTTCTCTCACTTGATTGACGAGATAATAGCCGGCTTTAGTTAGCCGGTTGCGTGTTTCTTCTAAATTTAAGCTATCACCTTTTGATAATAAAAAAGTATGCGCATCTAAAAAGGAGCGAGGGGATAGGCGATGCATCATGGTGCTCACCGTTGTAATGATCGCGCCTTTGTGCCTGCTTGGAATCTTATAAAGGGTAGCTAAACGAGCTGAGATAATATCTTGGTGGGGAGAAAAGCGGTCGTAAGGTAAAGTTTCTCTATCTGGGAAGGCTATAACCTGGCTACCAAAAAATTCTAATTCCCTTTCTAAGCGAGCAGCGGTTAAGCTGTCTTCAACAATAATTAAGATAGGGTGCGAGTATTCGGTTATTGCACGGCTTAGAGCTAAGCTTAAACTAGCTCCAGGAAGTTGTGACCAAGTCGTAATTTCACCGCTGGTTTGGGGTAGGGTAGGTAGAAGTAATTCTTTAGTTGCCATAATTTTTAATTCCTAGAAACGCCTATGGGCGTTGTGCTAGCTTCGTAATGACTGCCAAGTTTATCTCATCTCTTTAAGCACGTCATCCTCGTTTGGTCAATTTAAAAACAACTTATATTAGGCTGCTTTAACAAAAATTTCACTACTATTAAAATGCAAATTAGAAATTAAGATAAGGCAATGAAATGAAAATCTGGAAACGCGATATTGATATAGCTACCCTAGCACAACGTTCTAAAGGGACAATGGCGGAACATCTCGGCATGGAATTTACAGAAATTGGTGATGATTATATGGTCGCTCGTATGCCGGTTGATCATCGCACTAAACAACCTATCGGTATTATGCACGGTGGCGCGTCCTGTGCTTTAGCTGAAACTGTGGGTAGCACGGCTGCTAATTGTGCGGTTGCGGATCCTCTTTACTGTGTAGGTTTGGATATCAATACCAATCATATTCGTTCAGCGCGGGCAGGGTATGTTATTGCCACCGCACGCCCTTATCATTTAGGTAGAAGCACGCAAGTGTGGGGTATAGAAATTGTAGATGAAGAAAATAAACTAATTAGCGTGAACCGTTTAACCATGGCTGTATTATCGAGACAATCTTAACAGGAAGATGTTGGTGCTGATCCTGGTGTGGTTCATCTTCATGGTCAAGATGCGCCATTGGAATTACAGGGTTTTTATTTGTAAGTGTTTATTTAACAATTCGAAATGCTCTCGCCATGCGGTTTTGTTCGCTTTCTGGGATTCCCAAAATCTTTGCTTCAGTTCGCCAATTTTTAACTGCATGGATAACTTCATCAATAATACTAGCTGCCTTTAATGATTTGACGCGAAAGTATTCAGCAACACTTTTTGCTAAAATTAAATCTTGTGAGTTATCTGAGTCAGAAATGTTTAATTTGAGGCCATCACCCTCAGCAACAGGATTAATGTCAAAAGCGGGTGATAAAACCCATCCCTTAGGTTGAAGAATGAACCCGTGGTTTCTCAAGTGATCATCTATGTTAGAAATACAAATATAAAAAACGATTCTTCGCCAAAGCTGTTCTAAATCTCGATCGGGTTGAGCGCCTTGTTGAATGATAAATTCTGCCAATTCTAAATAGCTCGTACCTTTGGCAGCGTCATCGCCATCGGTACGCTGAAGTAAAGTCATCGCTGAAGCGAAATGTAATCGCTTATCGAGATTATTTCTATCGAAGCGTTTACTGAGAAAGGTATGATAGTGGCTATTAAATTTCTGTACTTTAGCTTCACTCATGGTGATGTTTGCCCGCTTAGCAAGCTTATAAACAACCATTTCCCAAGCACCTATGTCATATTCATCATTATTACTTGGAAATTTTGCAATCCATAAGTGGTTTTGTTCATCAATAACACTAGCTTTAGGTCGTGCGCCACCTAATGAGCCACCCGGGGCAATTAGCATTTGTAGCCATTTTTTATAATTAGGGTTTCTTTCCGCACCTTCTTTTTCTAGTTCTAAACTTGCTTTTTCTAATTCTCGTAAAGATGTCCAAGGAGGAGAAGCGTATGTTTTATTGTTATCAAGAAATGGTCCTTGCGATTCTGTGCGAAATCGTAATGCTCCCATTCTATGCTTATCATAAACGCCTAAAAGATAATCCGACTCTAATAGATTGTGCTCGATGCGTTTTTCGTGACGAGCAAGTTGGGCTTCTCGGCGTTTCATCAGAAAGCGCCCCCAGCGATCGGGGGATGAGTCTAAGAAAATGCCGAAATTTTCTTGTTCTTGAGATGAGTATTGCTGTCCAGGGACTAATTGAAGTTGCGGATCTAAAGCTTGGGCTTGGGTATTTCTGAGCCAGTTTTGGTCATATTCAAAAGAAAAAATTTCTTTCCCGCGAGCAGGAGTTGCGTGGAGAATACCAATCAATGTGGGATGAGATAGGCCAACCCAATCTGCATAAACTTCAATACGGCGCTGTTGAATTTTATTCATAGAGATTACTTCTCTGTTATGCTTCTTCGTAATCGTGGAGCCCGTGCTTTAACAGGCAGTTCTGCATCTTGTAGTTTTCGGCCTAATTCATCATCGCGAGCTATAAGCAGCAGGTCTTTTTCTAGTCTTAAACAAAGTAAGACATTTGCATATGCACTAAAAGTAACACTAGAATCTCC
>CAZXFO010000290.1:0-4688 GCA_964639745.1 uncultured Coxiellaceae bacterium
TAACTGCCTTATTGCCATGCATCATGCTGCTGATGTGCCGCGCGATCGATTTTTTGCTATGACCATGCTAGATGAGCTGCGTGCTCGCGCTCAGTTGGCAATTAAAGCTAAAGTAGATGTCGAGAAAGTTACCCAAATGACGATTTGGGGTAACCATTCCAGTACACAATACCCCGATTTTTATCATGCTAAAATCGATGGCAAACCAGTTCCTGAAGTTATTACCGATACTAGCTGGTTAGAGAATGACTTTATTCCTGTAGTGCAAAAACGTGGTGCTGAAGTGATTAAGGCTAGAGGCTCTTCTTCTGCAGCATCAGCCGCTAATGGCATTATTCGCAGCGTATATAATTTGGTACATGAAACTGAGCAAAATGAAAGCTATTCTATGGCGCGCTGTTCTCAGGGCGAATATGGAGTTGATGAGGGTTTGATTTTCTCGGTACCTTGTCGTACTGAAGGTGGAAAATTAAAAGTAATTACTGGTTTAACGCATAACGCTTTTGCGCAAGAAAAGTTAAATATAACTTTGAATGAGTTGCGTCAAGAAAAAGATGCAGTTAAAGAGCTAGGTTTGTTAGGCTAAGGCGTTAGAGTAACCTGGATTGCAGTATTGCAATCCAGCGTTGAAGTCGACCTCTACGACTCTGGGTTATACCCAAGCTGCCACTAAGCACATAATGGTAAGCCCTATCACCAAAAAGAAAAATTCTAATAGACCATGGGTTTCTTCAGGCGCGCGTTTATGAAATTGTACGTGATGTAACGTTGCCATATAGAAGAAAGAGCCGGTAGCAAAAGCATTAAATACAGCTTCTAATAATTGTCCTTGCGGTAAATACGACATTGAGCTCAATCCTGCTCCCAAGAAAATGCCCACTGGGGTAACTAACGAAAAGAAAAATACGATAGCTAAAATGTTTTTAAGTGCAATTTTATGTCGCATTAATGTTACACATAATGCAAAGCTTGCAGAACCTTTATGGGCAATAATGGCAATGAATAACATCAGTGCTTGAGCGAAGGCAGCGTTAACCCCTAAGGCCATCCCTTCAATTAAAGAGTGAATCACCAGCATCAAAGTTAAAATATAGGGAATGCCCACGGCGTGATCGTGATTGGCCATCATGGATAAACGTTCAAGAAAAAGCAAAGCGACAAAACCTATGATGCAAATTAATTCAGCAATGGGGTAGTGGGCATCCGGCCATAACTGATTAAAGCTGGCAATTGATGCGGGGAGCATATGCAGAAAAGCCACACCTAGAAATATACCACTCGCAAAAGCTTCTCCCAGCTCCAAGGATTCATTGGTTTTAGTGCCGTGTTTTTTTATGGGATAGATAACAGCAAAGACACTGGATATAAAAATAATCAGCGCCGCTATAGTTTTATAAAGAATCAAGCCCACAGCTATCTATCCTTTAGATATAAGTAAGTTGCTCATTTTAAGCGAAAAGGGGAGAGGAAGAATAGTGGTTTTTGAGGTAGAATAAGCGCCTTTAATTTGAGTGAGCAAGCAATGAAGAAAATTCTGCTGGGAATTTTAGTGACAGGTTTTATGAATATCGCTTTAGCTGGAGGGCCTTATATGGGGCCTGCATTAATCGTCCAGGATATAGTAACGAATGATGCTAACTTTCGTGGGGTGCAACCACGATTTTCTATTGGTTACGACGGTGTTTTTGATTGTTATTACTGGGCTGGAGAGGTTTTTGCTACACCAGCAACTTTAACTGTCAGCGATAATCATCCTTTAGGGGCTAGCAGTTTAAAAATCTCGCATGACTTTGGTATTAGTTTTTTGCCTGGCATATTGGTAAGCGAGGATGTTATTGCTTACTTGCGTCTAGGTATCGTCCGTTCAAAATTTAAAGATCTCAATAGTTGGGAAACAGCTGGGCAAGGCGGCATCGGGTTGCAATTAATACTATCGACTGCTTGGAATTTGCGTGGTGAGTATATTTATACCAGTTACGGTAGTATGACGGGTATCGGCATACTTCAATCTGATCAATATACATTAGGTTTGATTTATAAATTTGATAATTAACACTATAAGCGGAGAAGTCAAAGGTCAGTGGCGCGATAGAGTGCATATTAATTAACCTCCTGAAGCATCCGCTTGATTTATCAGCTTGGGTTTTTGCCATACCGGGTTTCTGACAAGTTATCCCAAACGATATCCACAGAAATTGTGGATAACTTTAGAATGAGATTGATTTGGAGCGGGGCGCAAATCAAGCTAGAATCAAAAAAAGAGAGGTGGCTATGGAATTGAGCGTCGTACAAAAAATTGTGACTTGGGCATTGCCACTTATTTTTGCAATCACAGTGCATGAAGTCGCGCATGGTTGGGTTGCTAACCGCTTAGGTGATCCGACTGCACGTATTATGGGTCGACTAACACTAAACCCATTCAAGCATATCGATCTATTTGGTACTGTTTTAGTTCCAGTACTGTTGCTCTCCATTAGTAATTTTGTTTTTGGTTGGGCTAAACCTGTTCCAGTTGATCAACGTAATTTTCGTCGCCCGCGACTAGATGCGGCTTTAGTGGCATGTGCAGGTCCAATAGCTAATTTTCTGATGGCTTTGATTTGGGCTGGTATTGGTCGGTTCGGATTATATTTGCTAACAAACCAATTTGATTGGATAGGGACACCGCTTCTCTATATGGGTAGTGCGGGAGTCATGGTCAATGTTGTGCTCTGTGTCCTTAATTTAATGCCCATTCCCCCTTTAGATGGCAGCAAGATTATATATAGTCTCTTGCCAGGCCGGGTGGTATGGAATCTACGCTATTTTGAAACCATAGGCTTTGTCGTATTGATGCTATTGTGGGTAACCGGCGTATTGTCATATTTTATGGCTCCTCCCGTTATTGCCATTATCCATTGGATTAGTACAACTTTTGGGATTAGTGCGGCGCTTTGAAGCCCTTGAATTGAGTCTATTATTAACAAAATATTACCTTAAGAAAAATATTTGACCTGCCGCTGCTATAATATGATCATGATGACCATATTGAGGGGTGGTTATGGCAACGACTCTTAGAGAGTTGCTTGATAAAAGCATGAATATTGATGAGGTAATGGCCATATATAAGAACGCTATTTCTCATTTAAACGTTGATGAGCAACAGGGCTGTGAAGAGTTATTAAATTCATTGCGTGATTATTGGAATAACCATTTATCTAACCTCGTATTAACAGACGATGAAATTTCTGAAGCTCAATCGACTTTAGTAAAAGCAAAATTCGATCCTCAGGCAGAAGCATTTCGTAATCGTTTGCTTACCGCAGAATATGATCACGATTGCAAAAATTATATTGATCATTGTAGAAATGAAATTGTTAAGCTGATGGCTAAGCGCAAAAAAATTCCACTTAACTTGCAAGACGTTCTTGGCCATGTGTCGCAAGATGATCCAGAGAGAAAAAATCTTTTAGAGGATAATGGATTTTCTGACCTATCTCTAGATGATGAAGCTAAGCCTGCTCAAAAAACACTTGCTGAGTTAGTCGATCAGAAATTAAAAGCAATTGAAGATGACCCAGAAAGCCTAAAAAATTTTTTAGAACAATGTCGATTGGATACCAGGTTGGTAGCTAAAAGATATCTTTTCGTGTGCAGGCTAAGGTCAGTTATGTCTGAAGACAAAGATCCCACAGAAAAATTTAATCACTCTATTCAGCTGTTGGTGAAAAATAAAAAACTATTTAAAGATAATGCTCTAAAGAAAATTCTGGTATACGCCCTTGTTTTGATAGCAGGCTTGGTTACTCTGCCTGCACTAGGATATGGGGGCTATAAAATTCATGCGTTTTTTTCAAGCAAAGAGCGTAAGAAGCATCCTTTAAATGATGAGAGAATAGCTGAAGCTATCCATACCAAAGGGGAAGTGGCCGCTGGAATATATAATCGGGTCCAAGGGGCTTTATACGACGCTTTAGAAAACCGGCACCGTTGGTTTAAAATTTTTACTAATGAAAATGAAGCTGAAGATCGAGTGACCCGTGTCACTGAGCTTTATGATACTGCGTATATGAATGCCAAAGAAAAACATAAGGGAAAAGAATTTGGTGCAGACGAAACTTCAGAGGAGCTAGAGAAGCTTTTAAAGAAAGAGCTTTCTCAGGAAAATTTAACGGATGATGAGCGCTTCAATAAATTTTATAAAGCTGTCGAGGAGTGGTTGCCGGATATCGCATCCAATAAGGAGCAATATAAGTGTGGCACAGTACAAAGAGTCATGTTAAGCGTTTTATCAGAGTTAAGAAATCAGCAAAAGCCAAGCGACGATTATTTTTTCTCACGTTAAGTTTTAAAAAAACCCCGCTTTCGCGGGGTTCGTAAGTTTGACGTGTTGAGTTGGGGTTAGAAACCGCCCATACCACCCATGCCGCCCATACCACCCATGCCGCCACCCATAGGAACTTCTTCTTTTTCTTCCTTAGGTAAGTCGGTGATCATACATTCAGTGGTGAGCATTAAGCCTGCGACTGATGCAGCGTATTGCAGCGCGGTACGTGTTACTTTGGTAGGATCCAAAATACCTAACTGAATCATATCGCCGTATTCGCCGGTTGCAGCGTTAAAGCCAAAATTGCCTTTGCCTTCTTTCACTTTATTTAAGATAACGGAAGGTTCATGGCCGGCATTGGTGACGATCTGACGTAATGGGG
>CAZXFO010000291.1:0-5905 GCA_964639745.1 uncultured Coxiellaceae bacterium
CGTTAAGCTCACAAAATTAGCCAGCTTGGGTGCTTTATTGCGGTTAAATTCTTTAAATTGTGGATCGATAAAGGCTTGGGTGAGTTGTCTGGCGCGATCGGCACGAAAATTCATAAATACGATAACATCCCCATCATGCATACCGGGATAATTGTCACAGACGGTAGCTTGTACAAATTCATCGTTTTCATTTCGAGCGTAAGCTAATTGCAACCCTTGTAGCGCAGAAGTGGCATGGACTTTTGCTTTAGCTTCAGTTAATAACTCGTAAGCCTGTTGAGTTCTTTCCCAGCGCTTATCTCTATCCATAGCGTAATAGCGGCCAATGAGAGAGGCGATTTTTCCGCATTGTAGTTGAGTGATTTTTTCTTGTAAGCGGGCTAATGCGGCATCGGCGCTGCGAGGCGGAGTATCGCGACCATCTAAAAAAGCATGGACATAAACGGTATTAACACCCTGTTGCGCTGCTAATTCGAGTAAGGCTTCAATGTGCGTGTCTTGGCTATGCACACCCCCAGGAGAAAGCAGACCCATAATATGTAAGGCACTGTTTTTTGCTTGCTGCAAAGCATTTACTAAGTCTGAGTTTTGAAAGAATTCTCCGTTTTCAATAGCGGCATCAATACGAGTTAAGTCTTGATAAATGACTTGTCCTGCTCCCATGTTCATATGGCCTACTTCAGAGTTACCCATTTGGCCGTCTGGTAACCCTACGCATCGGCCACAGCCGGAAGCGAGTGTATGGGGATAGTGTTGCCATAAATAATCCCAGCAAGGCTTTCTTGCTTGTGCAATAGCATTGGCTTCAGGATTTTCGCGGTAACCCCAGCCATCTAAAATAATGAGCGCCATAGGACGCGGGCGTGCTGTCGTGTTCATTTTATATTCTTATCATTGCAAATAGGAATTTAGTTATATCACGTCTTATTGCATCGTTAAAAGGCGGCGCTTTTCCATTGGCAATATATCTATATATGTTAAACTAGAAACCTTTCTGATTTTGTTTCAGGATAACTGAATACATGAAGTTAAAACCGCAGTATTTTTTCTGCAGCATTTTATGCGTCTTGTTTTTGACAGGGCCCGTGTGGGCCATGGATGCAGCCAGCCCCTCAACGCAACCTGCTGTAACGACCGTGAGTGATGCTGATGACGTAGAGCCAGCTCCCACAGTCCAGGCTGAAGTAGACCCGCTATTGTCGAGAGTGAATCGCGCTGTATTTCAGTTTAACGATATGCTCGATCGCGCTATTTTAAAACCCATAGCAAGATTATATTTAAAATTAGTACCTAGACCATTGCATCAAGGCATCACCAATTTTTATAGCAATATCGATAATATTCCTACTTTCATTAATGATATCTTGCAGCTTAATGCTTATGCATTTAATGATGGTTGGCGTTTGTTGGTTAATACTACAGTTGGCGTTTTAGGAATTTTTGATGTGGGTTCACGTATTGGTTTGAAACCACATCATGAAGATTTTGGTTTAACGTTGGCGCGCTGGGGTTATAAAAACTCTAATTACATTGTGGTGCCATTCTTTGGTCCAGGAACCATTCGCGACATTATTGGTTGGCCGATAGATTACTTCTTCTTTTCAATTTATCCCTATGTCAGTGATGATAATCTTCGTTATAGTGTTTACGGTGTGGGGGTGGTAGATAGACGTGCTAACGCGTTGCAATATCAAGGTGTTTTTGAGCAGGTGGCAGTCGATCGTTATGGCTTTATGCGCAATGCCTATATGCAACATCGCAATTATCAGATTATCGAAAACGATAAGCCTAATGGCGGTTATCAAGCCGCTATTGACAAAAACAATAATAATCAATAAGTTATCATGTCTTGGTTTGTATTTAAAATTGCCAGCGAAGTCGTGGTAATATGCTATGCTTAAAGTACAGCGGTCTAGATAAAAAAACGAGGGTGGTAAAATGGTTGATTTAAAAGAATCGGCGTTTCACGCCTATCAAGTGTTTCGTGAATTGGCTAACCATGAAATGCATCTGGCGACCAGCTTACAAAGCCTGGCCCCTACAAACAAAAGCAGCTCATCTAAATCGGCTCAATACCTACATGAAGATGCATTAATGTTGAAAGAATTAAGCGATCAGTTAAAAGAAATGATGGCAGTGCATCCAACGTTCAAATAGAATTTGAACTTTTTAGAGGAAGTAACCCATGTCGCAAGATGGGGAACTGTTAACAAAGCTTACTCATATTATCCAAACTGCTATCGAGCGTGATGCTGAATTGCGCCAGCGCTACGAGGTCGGTGAAAAATTCCGTTTTATTCGCGATCGCTTGCAATCTTTATTAGATGAAGTGCAAAAGCAACCAGCAGCTCACGCTACTAAAAAGCAGAAAGAGACGGTACAAGTCCTCGAAGATGAAATCTTAGTTTATGTGCATTTATATAATGCCCAGGGACTTTCAGTGCGTACTTGGCAGAGTATTATTACTCCCAAAGCGTTTTTTGATTTTAGTGTGAATCGTCCTATTTATAAAGAAAGATCGCATGTTCTGTCTTTTATCCAGGCAAAACCAAACCGTGCTCAGCATGGTTTTTTAACGATAGCGGTTAAAGTAGATCGCATCACTTCAGATGAAAATCTAAAAGACCCTATGGGCTATTCATTAGTAAAAGTAAAAGAAGGCTCGCTGCGTTGTGAAAAATTGCTGTGCTTTACTCATAATGAAAATGAATATACGTTGAGTGAAGAGGGCGAGTTAGTCAAAAAAACTTCTTAGCTTTCTGTCTTGTTCATCCACTTTCATTGATCTTGCTATGAAGTCCCATCTCATATAAGTTATGCAACTTTTAATTTAAGAATGGGGCATGGCTAATGACAAGCGATACTTATAAAAAGTGCTTAGCGCTGGTAGAAAAACATAAAGAAATTTATGGCAAAAAAGAAGGTCATGTTGTTTTGGCGAACCTAATAAGTAATTACCTTGAATTAAGCGATGATGAAAAAGCACTATTTAAAGAAATGATCTGGAGCAAGCAGCGGATATTGAGTGCTGAGTGTGAAACAAACAACGCTAAAGACCAAAGGAACAGATTAATCGGTAGCGCTGTAGGTGGTGCCGCCGCTTCTATGTTTGGTTTATTCGGTTCTGGCACCGTGATGTATGGCAAGACTGCCCTTTTGGGTAGTGTTGGTGCTATTGCCGGTATGCTACTTGGAGATGATGTAGCTGGTAGACATTTAACCGATAGCGAACTGAATGAATTAGACTCTTGTCGGCTTATTGCTAAAAAATTAGAGCAAATTGATACTCCTCCTCAATTAACTGCACAGCCAAGTGAGTTAGAACAAGAGCAATCCTTAGTGGATGGTTTGAGATATAGGGCTGGATTGAAGTAGATTGCTTAAGCGATGAAAGGTAGTATTATGCAGCCGCTCGCTTAGTTTTGGAGCCAGCGGCTCTCATCGAGCGATTAATAGCAGCGCTTTCACCCAGCATTTGGCGAAATTGGCTGAATATCGAACCACCTGAACGTTTTCCCGATCTGTATCCTTAAGGATTTCTTAAGGTGGCTAAGGTTATAATACGCGCCTTAATGAAACCTTACAGAGACTCTCCATGCGCACGAGTACCGTCACAAGCTTGTTGCATTCTTATGATAAAAATAGAGGTACTATGCACTCCTTGTTTGGCAGGGATGCTATGGCAACTTTAAGACGCTTGGATTTTTCTAAAGTTAACAGTGGAGGTTTAACTGTTGACGAAATATTTGCCGTCTGTCAGGTGCTTATGTGTTTAGATAAAGATAGTTTTCAAAAAATTGGCTTGGCGTGGCTTGTTGCTGCACTGAACTTAGATAGTCCCAATTTTTGTACCTCAAGTCATGATGCTTTTCATTCTTTGCCCTCAGGGCTTCAAACATCCCAGAATGCGAAGTTGTTTTTTGAGGCTGACAGCAGATCTTTTGATAAAGCTATTAATCACGTGATTTTAGATGCTCGTTTTATAGAGATTATTCTTTTATTACCGAAGCAAGCGCTAACACAGCCCACTATAGATCGTCTTAAGAACTATCCTAATAAAGAAAAGTTACAGAAATTTCTCTTGCAACCTAAAGGCCTAATACAGACTGCTCAGCAATTTGAAGCGTTATGTAAGCTCAGTGAAGCTGATCTTGATTTCATCATGGCTGAAATGTTGTTGAATAAAGAAATAAGTCAGATGAATGCCGCAACTCAAGAATGGCTGAAACAGCAATCTTTAATAATGCAATATCAGCTTTTAAGCAGTCTAAAAGATAACTTGAAGGCACTAAAAGAAATCCATGACAATCAACTTGTAAAATCAAACGTAAAAAATTTAAAAATATACGAAACACCACTGGCTGTTCGCACTATTATGGCTGAAGCTGATTCTTTGATTAACAGTGCGCAAAAACATTCTCATGTGGATATTGTGAGAATGAATTCCATTGTCTCGCACACTAACCAAATTGTGCGGCTTATGATGTCTACTGAAAAAGTGGATGCTAAAGCTGCTAGGAAAATGCACGCCGACTATATCCGTCTAGCAAAACAATCACCCAGGGATTCTGTATTTTGGAGCAAGGTCCGTGCATCAATGATAATCATAGGTGGTGCGTTGTTAGTGGCGGCGGGTATTGCTGCCTGCATGTTTGTAGGTGTCGGCGGAAGTCTTCCCGTCGTGGTTGGGTTTTTTGCCTGTGTAGGTGGTGTTACCAAGTATCAAGAAGCAGCCTCAAAAAAGAGAGAATTACGCTGTGCTATTGAAGCAGTAGCTGAAAATATGCAGCCCGTACTGCAATTTTAGCGTTTCTTGAAATTGTTATTAATAAACTCGGTAACTTTTTGCTCTTTATCTACGGGCTTTTCTTTAGCGGGTTCTTTAAGAAAAGTAGAAGACGTTAATCCGGTTTTTTGTTTTTTGGCTTCAGCATTTTTATTTATGTATTGTCGCATCGAGCGATTAATAGCAGCGCTTTCACCCAGCATTTGGCGAAACTGGCTGAATATCGAACCGCCTGAGCGTTTTAATGTGGCGGTAGGATCGTCAAGGAAAGTAACTGACAGATCAGTTGAACTTTTTTTAACTTCTTCTTTATTTACTGCTTGGATAGTTGCATTTTCTTTTTGGGCGTTTTCTTTTTCCGCGACCTCATGTTGGATCAAGGCCTCTTCTTGGTAAACTTCTGCGTTTTCAGAGGCTAAGATTTCTGTTTCTGTCGCTTCGCTAGTTGCTAAGTCATCTCCTTGATAGCTTTCGCGGTGTTTTTTATCTTCCTTTTCTGAGGCTTCAGCTTGCTCTTCTTCAGAATGAAGATTTTCCTTCTTCATTTTCTCTTCATAGTCCTCTTCTTCTCGTTCTTTGAAGAATTGTACCTTTTCTTGTTCAGTTTTCATTCGGGCTTTGTAGTCGAGCTGCGCTCTGATGGTGCCACTAGTGCCGCCTGATTCTATATCGCTCGATTTTTTTTGAGTTGCCCTTGTGCCGCGGCAATCGGCGCAAATTTCACCATATGAATGTACTTTAGAGCCCGATAGCTCTAAGAAAGCGACGAGCGGCTTTTTTTTGCCGCAGGAACTGCAAGTGCGAGTGGTGTTAATTTGTTCAGTCATATCATAAGGGCTATTTTGCGTTGGTTCGATAGTATACACCATCGAACGATGAATGGCAGCTTATTGAGTTTTATCTTGCCACAAAAACCCACTTCAGGTATTCTCTAACACATTAAAAGTCGAAGAGTTTTGGCTGTTAACAAGGGAATAAACAATAATTATATGGGGAAATGCCATGTCAAAAGGACCACTCTTACAAGATCCTTTCTTAAACACTCTAAGGAAAGAAAAAATTCCTGTTTCAATCTACCTCGTCAATGGAATTAAATTGCAAGGCATTGTAGAGTCGTGT
>CAZXFO010000292.1:0-9737 GCA_964639745.1 uncultured Coxiellaceae bacterium
ACCACTATCATCTATGTGAGATTTTAAAATTTTAATATCTTCTTTATATTCTTCTGTTGAAGCAGACCCGTCCAATACATCAACAACAGCTACTACGGGAGCAATATAATTCCTTGTTTCATGAAGAATAAAATTGGTTCGATTCTCTGCTAAACTTGCCCGATGCTCTGCTTGCCTAAGTTCATTTTCCATATTTTTTATAATGTTTTTAAGTTCTAAATTTTCCTTTTCCAACTCTATTAACGTTTTTTCTGAAGCAACATTAGACAAAACAGCAAACTGATTTTCATCTTTGTTATCAACGAAACTATCACTTAAAAAGCCGGTCATAAATTTGGCAGTCGAACTGGGTTGACTTGAAGCAACAGATATTGTTGTTACGTTTAGGCGTCTTGGCGCTGACATATGCCTCTCCTGGACTGTTTAAGAAATGTTGTAAATTTATCATTTTCAAGTAAAAAAACATCTTAAAATCATATATTATTAATCTTATCGTTTTAAAGTATTTATTAGCTTGTTGTTTTATAACAATAATTATTATATTAAGGGTAAATTATATTGCTTCTTGTTCGATCCAAACTAATAGCTATAATGTCGAATCTTAATATACATGGGCAGACATTTTAAGGGGTACTCTTGATTAACAATAAAACATTCCGTTATTTGAAAATGGGCCATATTGCTCATATCCATTTTGTTGGCGTGGGTGGAGTAGGAATGGCGGGTATCGCTGAAGTATTACTAGGCCAAGGTTATAAAATTTCAGGATCCGACATCTCTGAAAATGGTTTAACCAGACGATTAAGTGATTTGGGCGCCAATATATATGTTGGCCACCATGCCGATAATATTTTAGATGCTGATGTTATTGTCCGATCTTCGGCGATTTCATGGAGCAATCCTGAATTAGTTGCAGCCCAAAGCAAAAATATTCCTATCGTGCCTCGAGCTGAAATGTTGGGTGAACTTATGCGCTTTCATCACGGCATAGCTATTGCGGGCACCCACGGTAAAACTACTACTACCAGCTTAACAGCATGCATCTTAGCTGAAGCAAAATTAGATCCTACCTTCGTTATAGGCGGCAAACTTAACCAAGCAGGCACTACAGCTCGCTTAGGGGAAGGTGATTATCTAGTTGCGGAAGCGGATGAAAGTGATGCTTCATTCCTATATCTAAATCCAACGATTGCTGTTGTTACCAATATTGATGCTGATCACATGGAAACCTATCAGCATAATTTTGCTCAGCTGCAACAAACCTTTATTGATTTTTTACACCGCTTACCATTTTATGGCTTAGCAGTCTTATGCATCGATGATCCAATTGTCCGTGAAGTTTTACCGCAAATTCCACGCACCAAAAAAACTTACGGCCTAACATCTGATGCTGACTTTTATGCACAAAATATAACTTATCAAGGCACCCAGTCACACTTTATCGTGAAACGCCCTAACAATACTGACTTATCAATTACGCTCAATTTACCTGGCAGACATAATGTCTTGAATGCTTTGGCAGCAATTGCTGTTGCTACTCAATTAAATATTCCAGACAGCACCATTATCCATGCCTTAAAAACTTTTGGTGGTGTGGGAAGACGCTTCCAAGTTTACGGCGATTTTGATCTCAAACAAGGTGGAAAAATAACCTTGCTCGATGATTACGGCCATCATCCCCGAGAAGTTAAGGTAACACTGGACGCGGTACGCCAGTGTTGGCCTGGCAGGCGTTTAGTCATGGTTTATCAGCCACATCGATATTCACGTACTAAAGATCTTTTTAATGATTTTTGTGAAGTATTATCTGAAGCTGATAGCCTTTTGCTATTTGAAGTATATTCCGCCGGCGAAGCCTACATTGAAGGTGCAGATGGTAGATCATTATTAAATGGCATAGAACGTGCCGGTAAGTTATTACCATTATTCATTGAGCAAAAAAACACGCTACCAAGCACTTTACAAAATGTGCTACGTGATGGCGATATATTATTAATGCAAGGGGCAGGGGATATTGGGGCAATTGCTGCCAAACTTGCTGCAAGCCATCTCGAGGGAGTTTAGATGGATAAAAACTTTCGTGGCCGCCTCTTACCTAATCAGCCATTAGCGCCCTATACTTCCTGGCGAGTAGGAGGTCCAGCAGATGCTGTTTATATACCAGCGGATAGTGATGATTTAGCTCTCTTCTTAAAGCAATTACCACCCGAAACTCCTGTTTATTGGCTTGGCTTAGGCAGTAATACCCTAATTCGAGACGGTGGTATTGAAGGAATAGTGATCGTTACACAAAGCAGTTTAAACAAACTCTCAGAATCAAGTTTTTCACCTCTTACTGTCAGAGCTGAAACCGGCGTTTCTTGCGGCCAACTTGCCCGTTACAGTGCTCGTTTATCATTGCAGGGTATAGAATTTATGGCTGGAATACCAGGAACGGTAGGTGGCGCTTTGGCTATGAATGCCGGATGTTATGGCGGCGAAACATGGCAGTTTGTATCTCACGTGGAGACCATAAACAGGCTAGGTGAAAAGAAAATACGGCCTGCAACTGACTTTGAGATAGGCTACCGGCACGTCAATAAAGCTAATGATGAATGGTTTATTGCCGGCCACTTTCAACTTACCCACGGTGATAAAGCTGCTTCATTAGAAAAAATTAGGCAGTTACTTGAAAAAAGAAATGCTTCACAGCCAACCGGCCTCCCTAATTGCGGCTCGGTATTTAGAAACCCACCCGAAAATTTTGCAGCGAGATTGATTGAGCAAAGTGGATTAAAAGGCCTTAAAAAAGGTGGGGCAGTGGTATCTCATAAACATGCAAACTTTATCATTAATGAGGGAGAAGCTAAGGCTTCTGATATAGAAGCGCTGGTTGAAGAAATTATAGCTATCGTGGAAGATAAATTTTCTATACGATTGACCCCTGAAGTATGTATTGTAGGCAAGACAATTGAGGAAAGGGCATGAATGTCCGTATAACAAAATTAGTTTTTAAGCTGCTTTTTTTAAGCGTCTTTCTGATTTTAGGGGTGCAAATCTACCAAACTGTCCATAGCAGCAAGTCTTTTCCTATAAAACTTGTCCATATTTATAATGCTCCCCACGTAGACCATACCGAATTACAGCAGTTGCTAACCCCCTTACTGGCCCATAATTTTTTTGCTGTCGATATGGAGCAGGTACAAGACCGCTTATTACAATTTTCCTGGGTCGAAAATGTAGCCATTAGACGCGCTTGGCCGGATACTATCGATATTTATGTTACCGAGCACCAGCCTATAGCCCGCTGGCGAGACGGCAGCTTGCTTAGTGCTAGCGGCAATTTATTTAACCCAGGCTCCTATAAAGAGGCTGCGGATTTACCGCAATTTGTAGGTGCGGACGGTGAACAGGAGACTATGCTGCAATATTTTAACGATTTAAATCGCGAATTAAGCGTATTACATGCTAAAATAACACGGTTAGAATTAGCGCCATATGAACTATGGCAACTAACTCTAGACAATGGGATACGCCTGCGGTTAGGGCACAAAAACATCTTGACGCAGTTAAGTCAATTTGTGAAAGTGTACCCGAAAATTATCGGGGATAGGGCAAAAGAGGTAGAATATGTTGATTTGCGCTATCCTAATGGCATGGCTATCAGGTGGAAGGACTCTGCCGAAACATAACTAGGAACTAATACCTATGGCAAAGAAGCCAACTCAAAAAGACTTAATAATCGGTATCGATATCGGTACCTCAAAAGTAGTTACTTTAGTGGGTGAAGTTACTCCAGACTCCCAAGTTAACATTATTGGTATGGGAACCCACCCTTCGCAAGGGTTAAAAAAAGGCGTCGTCGTTAATATTGAGACAACCGTACAGTCTATTCAACGCTCAGTTGAAGATGCTGAATCCATGGCAGGCTGTGAAATTTTTTCTGCTTATACCGGGATCGCTGGCAGCCATATACGTAGTTTAAACTCTCATGGAATTGTAGCTATCCGCGACCATGAAGTAACCCAAACAGATGTTGATCGTGTGATTGATGCAGCTAAAGCAATTGCTATTCCAGCAGATCAAAAAATTCTGCATATTTTACCCCAAGAATTTACTATCGATAACCAAGAGTCTATACGTGAACCTGTCGGTATGGCGGGTGTTCGCTTAGAAGCCAAAGTCCATATTGTCACAGGCGCAGTGGGCGCAGCTCAAAACATAGTTAAATGCTTAAAACGTTGCGGTTTAACTGCTAACGACATCGTATTAGAGCAGTTTGCATCAAGTCAGTCTATTTTAACCGAGGATGAAAAAGAACTCGGCATCTGTATGATCGATATTGGCGGAGGAACTACCGATATCGCTATTTTTATAGATGGAGCTATCCGTCATACAGCTGTGATACCTATTGCTGGTGATCAAGTAACTAATGATATTGCCATAGCGCTTAGAACTCCTACACGTCATGCTGAAGAAATAAAAATTAAATACGGCTGTGCTTTGCAAGACTTAGTAGATATAAACCAAACCTTAGATGTCCCCCCAGTAGGAGACCGACCTGCTCGACGTATTTCTAAAAGAGCTTTAGCCGAAGTCATAGAAGCACGTTATGAAGAATTATTTAACCTGGTACACGCAGAAATACGCCGTTGTGGCCTTGAAGATATGATTGCAGCTGGCATCATCTTAACCGGTGGAGCATCAAAAGTTGAAGGCGCAGTTGAACTTGCTGAGCGCATATTTAGAGCCCCTGCTCGTATAGGACTTCCTAACAAAGTGACCGGACTTGCTGAAATAATCAATAACCCCATTTATGCTACAAGTGTTGGGTTATTGCTGTACGGCCTTGAACAAAGAGGCAAGCAAGGAGAATTTGTCACAAATTCTAATCTCAAAGGTTTATGGGCAAGAATGAGAGCCTGGTTCCAAGGAAATTTTTAATTATTACGCTTCTTTAAAGGGAGAAAATCTACCATGTTTGAAATCGTTGATACCGGTCCACAAAATGCAGTAATTAAAGTCGTGGGCGTGGGCGGCGGCGGTGGCAACGCCATACAGCACATGATGGCAGGGCATATCGAGGGCGTAGAATTTATTTGTGCCAATACAGACGCACAAGCATTACGAAACTCCACAGCAAATACCACTATTCAACTCGGTGATAGTATTACTCGTGGCTTAGGCGCTGGCGCCAATCCAGAAGTTGGCCGCCGAGCAGCGGAAGAAGATCGCGAAAAAATTAAAGAAATATTATCTGGGGCAGACATGGTTTTTATTGCTGCCGGTATGGGTGGTGGCACAGGAACAGGGGCCGCTCCTGTATTTGCTCAAATCGCTAAAGAATTAGGCATTTTGACCGTTGCTGTGACCACTAAACCTTTTTCATTTGAAGGTAAGGTCCGTATGCAGATTGCTGAAGCGGGTATCGCTCAGCTCAGCCAATATGTCGATTCTTTAATCACTATTCCAAACAATAAACTATTAAGCGTTCTTGGCAAAAATGTGACGTTGGTTAATGCTTTCAAAGCAACCAATGATGTGTTGAGAGGAGCAGTTCAAGGCATAGCTGAACTGATCACTCGCCCAGGCTTAATTAATGTCGATTTTGCTGATGTTCGCACTGTCATGTCTGAAATGGGCATTGCCATGATGGGTACTGGCGTTGGCTCAGGCGAAAACAGAGCCCGTATGGCTGCAGAATCAGCTATAGCTAGCCCTTTGCTTGAAGATGTTGACCTAAACGGAGCCCGTGGCGTACTGGTTAATATTACTGCCGGCTTAGATTTGTCTATAGGCGAGTTTGAAGAAGTTGGTGAAGTGATCAAAAATATTACAGCTGAAGGCGGAGCTACCGTTGTTGTCGGTACAGTTATCGATCCAGAGCTGCGGGATGAAGTAAGAGTTACCATTATTGTCACTGGCTTAGGCCGTAAGCAAATCATCCCTTCACTAAAAGCTAATGATACGACCACTTCCAGCAAAATTGATACACCTCCAGACTATCAAAAGCTTGAAAAACCCGCTATCATGCGCCGGAATGAAAATAATACGACAAACCCAGCTGGTACTTCTGCTGCAACCATCACCACCGGAGCAACAGTCCAAAAGCCAATAGGGGGCAATGTAGACAACCTCTTCGCTGATTCGGATTATTTTGATATTCCTGCATTCTTAAGAAGAAAAGAGGAAGTATAGGTTTAAGTTGAGCACCACCTCATTTTCCAATGAGGTGGTTTTACTTTGCTCAACTGTATTTATTTTGTATCATGACGATTAACCATTACTGAAGAATAACAAATGATAAAACAGAGAACTTTAAAAAACGTAATTAAAGCCACCGGCATAACCTTACATAGCGGCGAAAGAGCAGAAATTATTTTACGCCCAGCTCCTCCCAACACTGGTATTGTTTTCCACCGTATCGATTTAAACCCAATTGTAGAATTTCCTGCATTAGCTCAACATGTTGGAGAAACTACTTTATCCACCACTTTAGTTAAAAGTGGCACCCGTTTATCGACCGTTGAACACTTACTTTCAGCTTTCGCGGGTCTCGGCATAGATAATGCCTTTGTTGACGTCACCTCCTCTGAAATACCTATTATGGATGGCAGCGCCGGTCCATTTGTATTTTTAGTTCAATCAGCTGGTATCCAAGAGCAAAATGCTCCTAAACGCTTTATACGCATCAAGCATCAAATTGAAGTGAATGACGGCGATAAGTGGGCTAAGTTTGAACCATTTGATGGTTTTAAAGTGACTTTCACCATTGATTTTGACCATCCTATTTTCCGCTCGCGCACTAAAACGGCCACCTTAGATTTCTCTAGCACCTCTTACGTCAAAGAAGTAAGCCGTGCCAGAACCTTCGGCTTTATGTCAGAGTTTGAACAGCTTCAAACCATGAATTTAGCTCGAGGCGCAAGCTTAGATAATGCCATTGCTATCGATGATTTCCGTATTTTAAATGAAGATGGCCTGCGTTATGAAGACGAATTTGTCAAACATAAGATATTAGATGCGATTGGAGACTTATATCTTTTAGGGCATAGCTTAATCGGTTCTTTTAGTGGCTATAAATCTGGGCATGCTTTAAATAATCAGTTGCTACGTCAATTATTAGACACAGAAGATGCTTGGGAATATGTTACTTTTGATGATTCTGATACCGTACCCATCTCATACGCAAAGCCTATTTTAATCGCTGATGGCTGATCACAACGATAGCCTAATCAACTCGGTTAGGCTATCCAACCTTACAATCAATAACCTTAATATGCTTCAATAAAGGGTGTTTTTGTAAACTAGGCAATAATTCAGGAACAATAAACCGAAGCTGAGTTGCTATGGCAGCATTTTGAGCTAATATAACGAGCTTATCAAAATTCAGGTTAGCAACTGAGCAATATTTTCGAAATCTTTCATCGACGTGTTCATAAAAAATTTCATTTAATTGTTTTAATAGCTGCACTTTAGCAAATATTTTTTGTAAAGCGGAGTGCTCGGTTTGCAGCAAACTTTTAATTGAGGGCGGCGCAGTAGAGGCCATATGGGGATCCTTTGCCAAAATTCAATGTTAACCCATGAAAAAAAGCTTGCCAATATTATTTTGAGCCTAGTCATAGATAGTGTAAACTCTTTGTTTTATACAATAAAAGCGAGAAAAACTGAATATGTTAAGCCGGGTATTAACCAGTGTTTTTGGCAGCCGCAACCAGCGTGTTCTGCGTCGTCTATGGAAAACTGTTAACCAAGTTAATGCGTTTGAAAATCAAATTGCTAACCTTAGCGATGACACCTTACGCCAGAAAACCCAAGAATTTCGCACCCGATTAGAAAAAGGCGAAACTGTCGACGATTTACTGCCTGAAGCTTTTGCTGTTGTTAGAGAAACAGCGAAACGCACCTTAAATATGCGACACTTTGATGTTCAATTAATTGGCGGCATGGTTTTACATGGCGGCAATATTGCTGAAATGCGCACTGGTGAAGGTAAGACATTAATGTCGACTTTAGCTGCGTATTTAAATGCACTACCTGGCAAAGGCGTACACGTAGTGACGGTAAATGACTATCTTGCTAAACGAGACGCCGCCTGGATGAAACCTATCTATGATTTTCTAGGCTTAACCGTTGGCGTTATCACCCCTAATATGCCTGTATCTGAAAAACAAAAAGCTTATGCAGCTGATATTACCTACGGTACCAATAATGAATTTGGCTTTGATTATTTGCGCGACAACATGGCCTTTAACCTACACGATAAAGTTCAGCGCGGCACCTATTATGCTATTGTTGATGAAGTTGATTCGATTCTTATCGATGAAGCTCGAACTCCGCTTATTATCTCAGGTCCTGCTGGTGAAAGCACTGAGCTTTATTCATTGATTGATAGTTTAGTTCCTAAGTTACAACGCCAAAAACAAGCTGAAGGATCAGGTGATTATTCAGTAGAAGAAAAAAGTAAGCAGGTTTATATCACTGAAGAAGGGCACCAACGTGTTGAAGAATTATTTGCCGAAGCTGGTTTAATCAAGCCAGGTGAAAATCTTTATGATGCTAATAATATTATTTTAGTGCATCACCTCAATGCTGCACTTCGCGCGCACAATTTATTTCATCGTGATGTAGATTATATTATCCAGAATGGTGAAGCAGTGATTGTAGACGAGCATACCGGGCGTACCATGCCTGGACGACGCTGGTCTGATGGCTTGCACCAAGCTGTGGAAGCAAAAGAAAAGCTGAGAATTCACCAAGAAAATCAAACTCTCGCCTCAATTACTTTCCAGAATTATTTTCGCCTCTATAATAAACTTGCAGGCATGACAGGGACAGCGGATACCGAGGCTTATGAGTTCCAACAAATTTATGGCTTAGAAGTAGTTGTCATCCCGACTCACAGAGCGATGGTTCGTAATGACCAGCCAGATTTAGTTTTTATTAATGCTCAAGAAAAATTTACAGCCATTGTAAATGACATTAAGTCCACACATAAAACCGGACAACCTATATTAGTAGGCACTACCTCTATTGAGACCTCAGAATATTTATCGCGTTTATTACAAAAAGAAAATATTGCACATCAAGTTTTGAATGCTAAATACCATGAAAAAGAAGCTCATATTATTGCTGAAGCAGGGCGCCCTGGTGCCGTGACCATTGCAACCAATATGGCTGGTCGTGGTACAGATATCGTTTTAGGTGGCAATCTTAAATCAGAATTGAAGTCAGTCGAAAATATTACTGAATCAGAAATTGCTGAACGTACCAAAGCCTGGCAAGAAAAACACGATCAAGTTGTTAAAGCAGGCGGTTTATACGTTTTAGGTACAGAACGCCATGAATCACGTCGTATTGATAACCAATTACGTGGCCGTTCAGGAAGACAAGGTGATCCAGGAAAATCACGCTTTTATCTTTCTTTAGAAGATAATTTGCTACGCATATTTGGTGGCGAGCGCCTTCGTAATATGATGCAGAGAATTGGTGTCGAAGAGGGTATGGCTTTAGAGTCACGTTTACTTTCTCGAAGCATTGAAAACGCTCAACGTAAGGTTGAAGCCTATAACTTTGATGTTCGTAAACAATTATTAGAATACGATGACGTTGCTAATGAGCAGCGTAAAGTAATTTATAAGCAGCGTGATGACTTATTAACTAGCGATAATATTGCAGAAACCATTGACGCCATGCGCATGCGGGTGGTTGAATCAGTCGTTGATACTTACTTTCCAGCTCAAAGCTTTGAAGAC
>CAZXFO010000293.1:0-6630 GCA_964639745.1 uncultured Coxiellaceae bacterium
AGTTATGTCCTGTTATCGTAACAGAACTGCATCGAGTAAAATAATGAAGCGGTATATTCCCATCTCGAGATTTTAACGAGGTTAGCGCGTTATAATCGAGAAGAATATTTATCATTACTGGCATTAAAGGATTCTGAAAAAAATACTGAATTTTACCGCATATGGTCTAGGAAAGAAGCGATCATAAAAGCATTAGGCGAAAAAATTAGTAGCTTACCGCTTTCCTCTTTTAGCACACAGTACGATGTCTTGCGCTTACAAAATCAAAACTGGCATTTAAAAACTATCAGCGCTTTTCCTGGCTATCAATTAGCTATAGCAACTGGCTTTGAGCCTAATCGTATCTTTTACTGGCAATGGACAATAAGCGGCCCAGAATACATAAACGAATGTAGTTGTCTTGATTCTTTTCACTCAATGAAGATATATTAATGATTTATAAAGATAATATGACCTTTATACACTATCGAAATAATGAAGCTTATGCTCATGGGATTCTTCTTAAACACCTAGCAGATAAATTTGGAACACCCTGTTATATCTATTCGCGCCCTTTCATTGAAAAAAATTACCTAGCTTTTGCTTCTAGTTTGAATAATATTGACCATCTTATCTGCTATGCAGTAAAAGCAAATTCCAATGTTTCCATTTTAAAATTATTAAATAGCTTAGGATCAGGCTTCGATATTGTATCTGAAGGGGAATTAGCTAGGGCTTTAGCAGCTGGAGCTGATCCAAAAAAAATAATTTTTTCAGGCGTAGGTAAAAGAGCTGAAGAAATAGAATACGCTTTAAATGCTAATATTTACTGCTTTAACATTGAATCAGAAAATGAACTTGAAAGAGTTAACACTATAGCTTTAGCACAGAATAAAATTGCGCCGATAGCTTTACGTATTAACCCTAATATTGATCCTAAAACTCATCCCTATATATCTACTGGCTTAAAAAACAATAAATTTGGTATTGAGCTTAGTAGAATCCCTGGCTTATATGAACGTATTAAAAATCTCTCTAATATCAAACTAATTGGTATAGCATGTCATATTGGTTCACAATTAGTTGAAACTGAGCCTTTTATTGAAGTTATCAATTGCTTAAAACAGGTTTATTTTCAGCTATTGAATAGTGGTGCTAAGTTAGAGCATATCAACGTAGGCGGTGGGCTTGGCGTATGCTACCAAAATGAAATACCTCCCACTCCTGAACAATACATTGCCCTTGTAAAACATGCCTTTTCAGATTTTCCAATAAAAATTGTTATTGAACCTGGTCGTTCAATAATAGCTAACGCAGGGTTACTGCTTACAAAAGTAGAATATGTTAAAGCTACTACAGAAAAGAATTTTGCTATCGTGGATGCAGCCATGAATGATTTAATGCGTCCGTCACTTTATAACGCCTGGCATAATATTGTTCCTCTCAAACAGCACAGCGACATAGTCGCACAAAATTATGATATTGTAGGGCCCGTATGTGAATCAGGG
The DNA here is from genome assembly GCA_964639745.1 of uncultured Coxiellaceae bacterium. Lineage (GTDB taxonomy): Bacteria > Pseudomonadota > Gammaproteobacteria > DSM-16500 > DSM-16500 > JABDGC01. The sequence goes on from CAZXFO010000293.1 coordinate 1,488, forward strand.
GATTTTTTAGGACATGATAGAACTTTACAGTTGCAACAGGATGACCTGCTTGCTGTTTTAATGACGGGAGCTTACGGGTTTAGTATGGGTTCGAATTACAATTCGAGACCTCGGCCGGCAGAAATAATGCTCGAAGATAACCAATTCTACTTAATTAGGCAGAGAGAAACGGTTAATGATCTTTTGAGGTTAGAGCAAAATTTAACTTAAATTTTAGTTAACTTTATGAGCAACATAAGGAAAGCACATGTCACTAAAGGACCTATTACGCCTTAAGCCTACTACCTTAGCCGAATCTCAAGCCCGTTTAAAACCGTGCCTTACAGCTTTTGACCTCATTCTTTTCGGTATAGGCGCCATAATAGGTGCGGGCGTATTTGTTTTATCTGGTGTTGTCGCCGCCAATATAGCTGGACCAGCCATTATTATCTCTTATCTCATCTCAGGATTAGCGGCTTTTTTTGCGGCATTATCCTATGCAGAACTAGCTGCTAGCATAGGAGGTTGTGGCAGTGCATATAATTATGCCTATGTGGGATTTGGAGAACTTATTGCATGGCTAATAGGCTGGAATCTTATTTTTGAATATGGCCTCAGCATATCAACAGTTGCAATTGGCTGGTCAGGTTATATCAAAGATATTTTGCTAGCTATTAGCTTACCAAGCACCATTGCCAGTCTGCAAAGCTCCATAGGTCATCCAATAAATATTCTAGCAATTAGCATCATTATGATTCTTTCGATATTGCTTTGCGTTGGAGTAAGAGAAAGCGCAAAATTTAATGCAGTAATAGTATTCATTAAGCTCTTAGCTATTGTGATGTTTATAATCGCTGCCATACCTAATTTACATTCTCATAATTGGGTCCCATTCTTTCCATTTGGGTGGTCTGGAGCCATACAAGGAGCTGCTTTAGTATTTTTTGCTTATATAGGATTTGATGCGCTATCTACTGCTACAGAAGAAACTATACAACCCCAACGAAACATACCTATAGGAATTATGGCTTCAATGATTTTATGCACATTAATTTATATAGTTGTTGCAGCCCTGCTAACAGGCATCGTTCCTTATCAAACGCTTAATGTAAGCTCACCGGTCGCTTCTGCGCTTTTAACAATAAGCTATCCAATTACAGCGGGAATTATTAGTGCTGGGGCTGTGGCAGGACTTACTACCGTCATGCTAGTAATGTTTTACGGTCTTACTCGTATCGTTTATGCTATGGCAAGAGATGGTTTACTACCGGCTTTTTTTGCTAAAGTGAATGCTCGTACTCAAACACCCATACCTATTATTATTGTTAGCGGTATTATTATGGCAACTTTCGCTGGATATATGCCTATTAATCGAGCAGCTGAATTAGTTAACATAGGAACCCTAACCGCATTTACAGTCGTATGCGCAGGCACAATTATCCTACGATATACACGCCCAGAAATGCCAAGGCCATTCAAATTACCCCTAAGCCCTTATATACCAGCACTAGGTATCATATTTTGTATTTATCTAATGATTAATTTACCAGCAATTACTTGGTTACGATTCGCGGTCTGGCTAATTGCTGGCATAGCGATTTATTTCCTTTATGGTAAACACCACAGCCTTTTGGCTAAAAATAATGCCACCAGTAGTATTCATTCATGATTATCAATTTATCAAGCCCAGATCCCTACATAGCTTTTGTTGAGCAACAGCGAATAAATAAAAAGTTACTGTTTTCACCCTGGTCAACTAATGACGATAACCTATTGCAAATTACTCGCCAGTTTTTTCCTGATATTCCGTTAATATTTGCTGATAAACTTATTAAACCTAATATTAACCCCGTTGAAATTTTGCCTTTAGATCCTAGCATGACTTTAAAAGCTGATCCTAACCTATTCATTGCAGTTGGCGGCCCGCCAGCCGCTACTGTAGCATTACAAGTTGCTCTCAATAAAAGGAATGTATTGTATGTATGCGATGCAAATAGTCATCCTATTTGGGCTGGTGCTGGTAACCATGGTGAGCCGGACGGCTTAACTGAGGCGCCTGCCTACACAGCAGGCCACAGCCCATTCAGCTTTATATTCCGAGAATTATTGAGGTTACTGAGACCATGTCCTATCGAGAATATCACCACAAGTAGCTTCTCATGGCTTAGTCTAAATATTTCAGAATGGATGAAGCACCCAAAAGAATGGCTATCAGGGTTCCAGGTGGCATATGGCAGCCATCGACTATATAAGAAATTCTATCGTGAACTTAAGAAAAATAAAGTCCCAGGCATATTACAGAAAATGAGAGAAAGAGCTCAACTAAGCGGGCAATACTTAAATGAACTTAACAAATTTTTAGGCGGCAATTTAATTAGGACGCCCCGTGGTTCTTTATTAATCGCCTATTCAACTAAAGAATGGGCTAATCTCTTAAAAAAACAAGCCTTGTTAAATCAAGAGGGCTTGGCCTTAAAACCTTTAACAAAAGAAGAAGTCCAATTAAAGTACGGTTTCTTACCAAGACATGGAATAGGCTTTTTAGAAAAGCGTCACGATTTTATTTTTCAGCCGGATTTTTACCAAAATTTATTAAATGAAATTAAAAAAAGAGGAGGTAAGGTTATAACCAATCAACGATTAAATAAAATATGGGTTGATACTAATCCTCCTCACTTAGGCATTATGGAATTCGTTAACATTGATGATAATAGCATTCAGCACCAGCAATTCTCTAATGCACACTTATCATTAGGAGCAACATTATACAAACCTAATCTTTATAACCTCATTAGCGTTACAGGCGTGTCTATGAATGCATTATTAATAGGTGTTGCTTTAAAAGGAGGCGCGATAGTATGTGGTGGGACAAATCATATTGTCCCTTTGTGTCAGCCAGAAAAAATATTAGTAAGGCGCCCCGGTTCTAAAGAGGTTACTTTAGAAGATGTTACTTTAGTTAGATTAAGTGCAGCAGCAAATGTTAGCCCATTAAATAGAGGTGTAGATTGGTATACCTATAATGGCCAACATGCTTTACATTTACTACATCAAGTAAAAAAAACACTGCCTATAAACACAGAGCTAAGGGTACTATCTGCATATGGCTGTAATAGAGTCATCGGCAAAGATGGGCATCAAGTTGAAATTCACCCTCAAGTTAAAGCTAAAGGAACAAATATTGCTTGCGATAATATTACAATACAAATTGGCGCTGGTGGTGGCGGCTTAACACAAATGGGCTATGTACCTTTTCAAATTCAAAATCCTGCAAAAGATCGCTTATAATGGATAAGCAATATTAGTTTTTGATTGAGGTATTTTCCCTAGTTTTTCTGCAATAAATCTTCCTACCATAACCAATTTTTTAAGATCAACTCCAGTCTCTATACCTAGGCCATTTAACATATATAGCACATCTTCACTTGCAACATTACCCGTTGCTCCCTTAGCATAGGGGCAACCACCTAATCCAGCTACAGAGCTATCAACAACAGAAATTCCACATTCAAGTGCAGCATATATATTTGCTAAAGCTTGGCCATACGTATCGTGAAAATGTACTGCTAACGCTTCAATAGGAACTTGATTAGCCACCATCTTTATCATTTTGGCTGCTTGCAAAGCTGTGCCTATACCAACAGTATCGCCCAGAGAAATTTCGTAACATCCCAAATCAAATAATTTTTTTGCGAGACTGCTGACCTGCTCAGGATTGATCTTGCCTTCATACGGGCAACCAAGCGTGCAAGACAAATAGCCACGAACTTTTATATTCATTTGCTTACACTTTATTATAATTCTTTCAATTTGGCTTAAGCTTTCTTCAATGGAACAGTTGATATTATGCTGGCAAAATTTCTCAGAAGGCGAGGTAAATACTGCTACTTCAGTAACGCCTGCGTCAACAGCAGCTTCTAGTCCTCTAATATTAGGCACCAAAACAGGATAATTTATTTTTTTATTCTTATTAATACCTTTATATACTTCAGCATTATCAGCTAATTGTGGAACCCACTTAGGGGAGACGAAACTCGTTGTCTCTATTACTGTTAATCCAGTTTCACTTAACTTATTAATTAATTCTATTTTAAGAGCCGCAGGTATAATGTTGGTTTCATTCTGCAACCCATCACGAGGACTTACTTCGACCATCTTTACTGATGAAGGGAGAGTCATATCTATTTCCTAATTATTTCCATAAAGGAGATCTTTTTTCTAGGAATGCACTTAACCCCTCACGTGCCTGTGTTGAAGTACGCATTTTTGCATATATCTCTGCTGTCTTTTCTGCTAATTCAGGCGAGATATCCTGGCTAGCAATTAAAGGCAGCATACGTTTTACTTCTCTTAACGCTCCCGGGCTATTATTCAATAGCATTTTTACAATAGATTGATATGTAGGTAATAAATCCTCGGCAGCTACTAAACGATGGACCAGACCAATTTGGTACGCTTCTGCTGCATTAAACCTTTCTGCCGTTAAAAAATAGTAACGAGCTTTGTGCTCACCCAAAATTGATATGATATAAGGACTAATCACTGCTGGAACTAAACCAATTTTTACTTCAGAAAAGCAAAATGAAGCTTCATGAGCTGCTATCACTATGTCTGAGCAAGCCAAGAGGCCCAAACCCCCTCCAAGCACACTCCCTTGTACAAGGGTTATAATTGGCTTAGGAAATAAGTACATCTGGGATAATAAACATGCAAAATTCCTAGCATCATCTCTACTTAACTCAAATGAGCTTTGAGAAAGCTTTAACATCCAATCAATATCAGCACCCGCACAAAAATGATCACCATTACCCTTTAGAACAACAACTCTTACATCCTCATCACTTTGAAACTTGATAAAAACATCTAGCATTTTTTTGATTAAATCACCGTCTAAGGCGTTACATTTCTGAGGTCTATTTAAAATTAATGTTGCTACTTGGCCTTGTACAGTAACTATTAATGGTGTATTCATGAAATCCCTTACATTCTAAATAAGCCAAATTTGGTTTGAGGGATAGGAGCATTTAAAGCAGCAGATAAACCCAATCCTAAAACTTTGCGAGTATCTATCGGATCTATAATGCCATCATCCCACAACCGAGCAGTTGAATAATATGCGCTTGATTGCTGTATATACTGTTCTTGGATTTGCACTTTTAATTTT
>CAZXFO010000294.1:0-3989 GCA_964639745.1 uncultured Coxiellaceae bacterium
CTAGGCGTTTCAATAATAATTCAGCATATTCTTTGGCGGGTCTTGGGAAAAATGGCGCGCCAAAACAAGTGCTAAATGTCGGTTTGACACCCCCACCTTGACCTACTTCAGTGCTGCCCACTAAGGCTGTATAACCACTAAGGAAGTAATAGGCTGCTTGCTCGCGATTTAATCGAGCAACGGGTGGCAGCACTCCGTACAGGTCACAAGTTAAGAATAAAACCGCTTTAGGCTTTTTACCCCGATTTTCTTTAACATGCATAGGAATGAATTCGCGTGGATAAGCTGCTCGCGTATTTTGGGTTAGACTGCCATCAGAATAAATAGGGTCTTTCGTTTGTGGATCGATAACAACGTTTTCTAGTACAGCTCCGTAACGAATGGCATCCCAAATAAGCGGTTCTCTTTCTTGGGAAAGATCAATACATTTTGCGTAGCAACCCCCTTCAAAATTAAATACACCTTCTTCACTCCAACCATGTTCGTCATCACCAATCAAGAAACGGTCAGGGTCAGATGATAGAGTCGTTTTACCAGTGCCGGATAGGCCAAAGAATAAAGCGGTTTCACCATCCTTACCGATATTGGCTGCGCAATGCATAGGTAAAACATTTTTGGCGGGAAGAATAAAATTTAATACTGAGAACATGGCTTTTTTCATTTCGCCGGCATAATAAGTGCCGCAAATTAAAATACGACGTTTGCTAAAGTTTAAAATGACAGCGGCATCACCTTTAACACCATCTCTTTCTGCAGAAGGCTTATAGCTCGGGATGCTTAAAATTGTCCATTGTTCATCTGAGGGATGTAAGGTAATTTCAGGTCGGATAAATAAAACATGAGCAAAAAGATTGTGCCATGCTAATTCTGTAATAACTTTTACTGGAACAGAATACTGGTCATCAGCACCTACTTTTAGATGAGAGACAAAATGGCAATCTTTTTCATCAAGGTATTGCATGCCGCGTAGCCATAGCACATCAAATTTTTCAGGGCTAATCGGCTGATTGATATTATTCCAGTCGACTGTGTTATCTGTAATTTCATCACGAACAATGAAACGATCTTGTGGCGAACGGCCAGTTCTAGACCCAGTTTTAACTACCAATGCTTGATTCGATGCAAGAGTTCCTTCATTGCGGCTGAGAGCCATATTTAATAATTCAGTCATTGATAAGTTGAGGTAGGTTTTATTGGTTTGCATGATTACATTATCTGCCGTTGCCATATTTTTTCTCCACAAAAATAATGTGGTATTGTAGCCGAACTTTATTCTTTTGGTAATCAAGATATGCAAATTGCTATTATCCGTTTCCCGGAGCATCCAAGATTGCATGATACGCTAGCCCTCCCGCAACGTTTAAAGGCAGAAGTCCTTGATTTTTCATGGGATAATCTACCTGAGACCCTTAGCTCAGCTGATGGTTATATACTGCTAGGGGACGGGCTAGCGGAAAGCGCTGCGTTAATAGCGGTTCTAAGAGCCCAGAGTAGTTTAGGTAAGCCTATTTTAGGAATTAAGGCTGGTGCTGTTTTTTTGGTCAGTTGCGGCTTAGTGCCTGGGCTTTGGGATAACCGTCCTGCTATAGCTGTAGCCTCTAAAGACTTGTGCGCCAGCTACATTCGACTAAGCAATGATTATCAATATAATGCTTTTACCCGTTACCTTAACCCACAACATTTACTGCCCGTCGTTGCTGTCCAGCAGCAATTTATAATCCCACCGGGATTATTAATAGAGTTACGTTCACAGGGGCAAGATGTTTTTCAATATCAAGGAGAGCCTGAGCAAATTGCTGCTATTTCAAACAAAGCTGGTAATGTGCTAGCTTTACTGTCTGATCCAACCCACACACCTGAGGGGGATGCCCTATTAAGATCAATGGAGGATCATATTGCTTCTGGATATAAGGAGAGAGTAGAGCCGCTTTATTATTGGAAACGATAGTTATACCCCATCTACAACTTTATAAATTCATGTATAATCACCTCCGAGCAAACGAAAGGAATCTAAAATGCAAAAATATTTGCTTCTCATTATGGCTTTTTTAGCTTTAAGTGGAATAGCTCATAGCCAAGTTAATTCAGACTTAGATTTTTCAGAGCAAACAGAAGAGATGTCAGGTGAACCTCCTAGTACTCCCGCAGGCGACCAAGCAAAAGCTGCGCAAAAACAGGGTGGGGTAGAAAATATTGGGGAGCCTAATAGTGAACTTCAAACGGCAGGACAAGTCGTATGGGTCAAAGGTGTCATGAAAGCTTCTTATCCAGATCAGGCTCCTCGCAATCTGGCACGTGGCTCTGCTATTTTTGAGAAAGATACCATAATCACTGATGAAGCGAGCACAGGTGAAATCGCGTTTACAGATAATACTCTAGTGTCACTGCGACCCAACTCGACTTTTGTAATAGAGCAATATCACTTTGAGGAAAAGAGACCAGCAGCAGGTCAGTATTTTATGAATTTATTGAAGGGAGGCTTTCGTACGATAACGGGGTTTATTGCGAAAGCACGGCCTGATAACTATCAAGTTAAAACGCCGGTTGCGACCATCGGTGTTCGAGGAACAACCTATCATGCTAATTGCGAAAGACAGCAATGCGCTGTTGGTTTAGATCAAGGAAGAGGTGTTGCTGTTGGCAATGCAGGAGGAACTGTGATTTTAACTCCTGATGCCCGTTATGCTTTGATAACTGGTCCAGATGTAAAGCCAGCACTCACTAATATTGCGCCAGCAATTTTAGGCCGCCCACCCATAGTGACTCCCACTATTGGGCCACCTCCACCGGGTTCAAATCCACCTCCACATTCTGGTGGAGCAGCAGGAAATTGCGGTATCTTAATTCAGTAGAATTATTTAGAAGTGTGAACAAAAATCCCATCCCAATCTTCGGGGGGTGGGTTTGCCTTAAGCATGTCGAGCCTTTCAAGATAAATTTTATAAATTTTAATTTGTGGGTGCTCTTGATGCAGTTTTTTAAATAATCTTTCTGATTCTTCAAATTCTTTTTGGAAATATAAGTTTATAGCTTCTTGGTGTTCTATTAATTCTTGTTGTAATTCAGGTTTAATATTTTTAAGGCGATCTACTACTTCAAATATGTTAACACTGGCATTTTTCCCTTTTACCTTTACTCGATCTAGCTGCCTAAAAGCATATAGTTTTTGTCCAGAAATAGTGCGCTCTGTGGCCATGATATTAACACCATAAAATTTTGTTAAACCCTCAATTCTTGATGCTAAATTGACTTCATCACCTAGAACAGTGTAGTTGCGTCGAAATTTAGAGCCCATATCGCCAACACTCATAACACCGCTATTTAGTCCTATTCCCATTTTTATTTCAGGCCAGCCCCGCGCTGCAATTTCAGGAGCCATTAGAGCAATTTTTTCCTGCATATCTAAAGCGGCATTTAGGGCATGATGAGCGTGATTTTTGTCTTTTAAAGGAGCGCCCCAGAAAGCCATAATCAAATCACCAACATATTTATCAATAGTGCCTTTATGTTTAAAAATAATTTCAGTCATGGGCGTGAAAAAAGCGTTGAGCATTTCTTTTAATTCCGAGGCCTTCATACCTTCTGAAATGGCAGTAAAGCTTCTTATATCAGCAAATAAAACTGTCATGTCACGATCTTCACCTAATAAGCCATAGCTACCTTTTGCTTTAAGCATTTCTTCAATATGTTTTTTTGGAACATATTGGCCAAACATACCCTTTAAACGTTTGCGCTTACGAGCTTCAAATAAATAGCCATATACGACATTGAAAATAGCTAAAACAATAATGAGCGCGAAGGGTATTAAGATAGAGAAAATAAAACCTGTCCTGTTCCACAGCCATTCTTCTACCAGAACCAATGCGCTAAAAATTATAGGGACGCTAACAGTTAATACGCTTACCATTACTGGCCCTAAATAAGGAAAGATAAATACTGCTAAGCCACCTATGATGACAGTCAATACCAATTCTGCGCCGGTAGCCCAT
>CAZXFO010000295.1:0-3939 GCA_964639745.1 uncultured Coxiellaceae bacterium
TGATAAGCTACACCTAAACGAGATGCTTCATTAAATTGATAAATAGCCCCAAGGTGATAACCATAAGCCGTATCATAGCCTTTGGTAACAGAGGGATAACCTAAAACAATTGAATCAAACTCTGCACTCATTTTTTGAATATCGATACCCAAACCTAAAGATAGCTTTTTATTAATATTAAAGCCCAACCCTGGCGCAATATCAGTAACCTGTAACCTGGCACGAGTAATCATATTTTCTAGCATAGTGCCACGACCATACTCCACATCTGAACCAAAAGGAGCAACGACACTAACACCAAAACCTAAATTAGGTGAAAGCGGCGCCACATAATGAAAATTTGGAATAAGAGTGAAGCTGCCAGCTTGAACTGTTCCTTGAGTAGCAAATAAACATGTTGTGCCAATACAATTTGAAACACTGCCATTATATTTCACATTGGTCATCAAAGTGGTCGCACCCACAACCATTTGTTGATTTTGAATACGGACAATACCGGCTGGGTTATCATAAGCAATACTAGCATCAGGTGCTAATACAGCTCGACCCGCATGAAAATTTTCAACATTGGTGACATTTTGTTCCCATAACTGAAAGCCACCGGCCAAACTGCCGCTAGAATAAACACTAAGGCACGTTATCAAAGCAACCTGAAGAGACTTAAAATTAAATTTATTCATGCTCTTTCCTTGGATCGATTATAGTTTTAATATGCTACTGTCCGTCGATAATAAAACAAAATCTGCTGTTTTCATAGGAGCATTAATCATGGCTGAAACCCCCTCAACAATGATTGCCTTAGGTACTCAAGCTCCAGAATTTAAACTGTGGGATGCCTGTACAAATCAACAGCTATCATTGAATGAATTAAAATCATCAACGGCGACTGTTATTATGTTTATTTGTAACCATTGTCCCTATGTTAAGCTCATTCTTCCTAAGCTACTTGAAATTGCAAAAGCTTATCAATTAAAAGGCATAAGTTTTATTGCGATCAACTCTAACGATGCTAAAAATTACCCCGCTGATGCGCCCGACAAAATGCAAGCTGAGGCAAAAGATAAGCAATTTACTTTCCCATATTTATTCGATGAAACTCAAGAAGTAGCTAAAGCCTATCGTGCAGCTTGCACACCCGATTTTTATATTTTTGATGCCCAACTTAAATGTGTTTATCGTGGCCGTTTTGATGATGCCACTCCTGGCAATGGTAAACTCCCTAGTGGCAACGATTTAACTAACGCCCTAGACCAGCTTCTCACAGAGAAACCTATCACCCAAAATCAGCAACCCAGTGTAGGCTGCAACATTAAATGGAAAAAATGACAAAAATAAACCTTTAAAATCAAGATGTTATTCATTTTTAATTTATTAAGCTTCCTTTAATATTTATTAATATTCTCTTAATTAGCCCCTGTTAAACTTATAGCTTAGGGTACGAGGGCTAAATGATGAGCACATACAAAGCTAAAAGTAACAATAAACCAACAGTATCTCTCAGACGTGTAACCCCTGTTTCTAAACTTATAAAAGATCGAGCCAACCTATCTAAAAAAATCAAAGCCCAGAAAAAATGGCAAAAGGCTGCTGATAATATAAACATTGCTGCAGAAGCATCTAATGTCGGTATCGTCATCGAAATAGCAGGCAAGTGGGCTCCCCCATTAATGGCCATTGGCGCGGGTGTATTTTCATATATCGCCTTTCTTGCTGACCCGTTAATTTACTTTTTTAAATCTCTTAACCGACTTACGCGCATTGTTGGTAGAAAATGTTTTGGTATTACATTTGAAGAAGAAAAGCATGGCACCCACAAATATCAAACACTGGCTGATATCGTTAGTCTAAGCTTATTTGTCTTGGCTATTCCTTTGTTTTTAGGAGCTATTGTTGCATCACCAATTGGCATCACCATAGCCTGGGCTGTTGCATTAGCAGGTTTATGTGTCACTGGACATTTCGAATACGGCCACCAGGCTAAAAAAACCAAAGAAAAACACGAGGCAGCATTAGCAGATGAAAAATCCACACCTGAAATAAAAGAAGAGGCAAAAAAAGAATATATATCCAAAAGAAATTCCTATCGGTTATTTATTGGATTATTAGTTGGATTAACTTTTCTATTAATATGCGGCTCAGCTGCAGCATTTGCTCCTCCTGCACTCGTTCCGATATTATTTATTACTTCTAAAATAGCTAGCGGTTACCTAGGCCTTATTGCCTGTGGACGATTATTAAATTGGTTCAAATCAAAATATGATACAAAGAATAAAGAACCAGAAAATAAGGATAACTGCACCTCTGACAATGTTAACACGGCCACAATCATCTCCAACCTAGGATTAGATAAGACACTATCTCAGCACAAAGATTTTGAAAAGCCACCTCAAAACCAAGCTCCAACAGACAATCACACATTGTTTTCCTTAAAAAACTCTAGTAAGGCTAAACAAGATGATGATTTTGAAGATAATGGAGTAACCCTTAGTAAAAATCAAATTTAGCCTGGAAATTACACTTAATAAATTACACAGAGCAAAAATTATCAACGATTTATTATATCGTTAATATCAATGTAGCATATAAACTATACCCAACTTGGTACAGACCCTTGTTTCTCACCACGAGCCTCTTGTTGCTTTACGTATTGCTGATAGAGTTCTTCTATACCCTGAGATTTTGCATAATGAATTGGCCCACCACGAAATGGTGCAAAACCGGCGCCAAAAATCATGCCAGCATCTAAAAGATCCCCATCTGCTACCACTCCTTCACGTAAACATTGGAATGACTCATTGATCAGACGTAAAACTAAGCGGTTAGCAATTTCCGTTTGAGTCTTATTACTACTGCCATGGCGTGTTGCCGCTATGATTTTGCCTTTGGCATCGTAGCGGTAAAAACCCTCAGCTGTTTTACGGCCTAGTTTCTTATCAGCAACCATTTGTTTTAATAGAGGCGAGATTGCAAGAGAAGAATGACGACTTAAATGGTCTGCCACCAATAAACATACATCTAGACCCACCATATCCGCTAAAGCAACAGGCCCTATTGGCATACCGAAATTGGTCATTGCTTTATCGATAGCACTTGCTGGAATACCCTCGTCCAACATTCGCATAGCTTCCATCATATATGGAAACAGCACACGGTTAACAAGAAAGCCGGGTTTACTTTTTACAGGCAAAGGTAGCTTATCAATTTGACGGACAAAACTTAGTGCTCTTTCAATAACATCTCGATCTGTTTTTTCACCCTTAACGACTTCAACTAGTTGCATCATCGCAACAGGATTAAAGAAATGAATGCCGACTAAACGCTCAGGAGAAGCCATGGCCATGTTAATTTCATCAAGCATAATGCTTGAGGTATTTGTTGCTAAAATAGCCTCGGGCTTTGCTTTATGTTCCAGGTCACGAAATACTTTACGTTTAATCTCTAAATCTTCTACTACTGCCTCAATAATAATATCCGCAGTTTTAACACCATGTCCTGCCACATCTGGGATAAGCGAATCCATTGCCTTTTGAACCAAATGAGGCTCTTTCAATTTATCTTTAAATAGAGCTGACGCACGCTTAAAAGCATTAGTGAGATAATTAGGCTCTATATCCTGCAATGTAACTTTAAACCCACGCAACGCGCACCATGCTGCAATATCGCCGCCCATAGTGCCTGCACCTATCACATGAACATGCTGCTGCTCAAGAGGGAGATCTTTAGCCAACCCTTTTAACTTTTCCTGTAAAAAGAATACCCGCACTAGATTACGACTAGTTTCAGTGACAAAAAGCTTAGCACAATTATTTGCTTCACGCGCAAAAGCTAAATTATCATCAACGCCATTTTTCTCCCAACTGTCTAGCACCATAAAAGGTGCAGGATAATGTGAAGGATTTGCTTTAGCCATTAGCTTTTGTCTGACTAATTTAGCCAATA
>CAZXFO010000296.1:0-2866 GCA_964639745.1 uncultured Coxiellaceae bacterium
AAAGTCTTAATCCTTTTATGGTATAGTTACCGCCCAATATTTAAGCATTAATGTTATTGCTGGAACTCTAAAGAATGAGGTGACTATGAGCATGCGAGATATAAAAGAAGCTATCCAAGATAGTAAGAGGGATGTTGACCAGCTTTTTGATGGGATGCTTGATGATTTAATGGATACTTTTGATGCTTATCCAAAGGAAGCTCCCTCATCAATGAAAAGAGAAAACTGGCAGCCTATTATAGGCGCTGAAAATGCTGTCCTTGGAGCCATGACTTTAGTGATACTGGGAGGCATAGCGATGCCTCTCTATTTTTTTATTAACTTGCTAATGACTCCTCGTTATTTAACTCGTTGGGAGAGTTTAAAAGAGCATTTAGAGTTTATAGCAAATCTTTTGTTTAATTGGCCGCTTACATTATTAGAAGGGTGTGCCGGTATCCTCAGAGGCCTCACTCAAATTGCAGCAACCCCTTTAACTTGGCTAATTAAAAAACCGCTACGCTATTTTTTAACGTGGGTAAGAGATAAGTGGAATCTAAAAAACATTAGTATTTTTAATATCAAGAAAGCGGCAATTTTTTCAAGCTACAGCGGTTGGGATAACCGCGCTCACGACTACCGTCGCAACATTCAACAATTGGGTGAAATAAGAAACCTGGCTCAATATGGTTTTTCATTTTTCAGCAATATGCTGCGCGATGCGTGGAATACGCTGATGCCTTACTCTATTGATCAAAACCTTGCGGCTCGTGATAAAAAGCTCGAATGGTTACAACCATGGCGCGGCTTGCGCAATATTTATATTGGCATTTTAGGCTTAGTAGCAGTGCCATTCCAAACCTTGAGAGATTTATATTTAAACTTATTTTACTCAGAATCATTCTTGGATATGTTAAGAAATGTAACGCTTAGTTTATTGCTGCCACCCTTACGTTTACTCAATTGTGCGGGACATCTCGTGCGAGGAATAACCGAGATTGCTGCAACACCTTTAACCTGGCTCGTCAAAAAACCACTGCGCTATGCGTGGACCGGAGTGAGAAGCTTTTTTGATAATCGAGGCAAAGCAGAGAGAAGAAGCTCCATCCAGTATTTGATTGACCATGATATCCAGAATGCTTTAAATCAAGTTAATGAAGATAGAAACAAGCTCGAAGCAAAAGAATATCCATCGAGTGATAAAGCGCTAAATAGTGTCGTCAATATTTTTCGAGACATACAAGCTATTAAAAATGGGGTAGGTATTTTAGCTGACAAGTACCAAAAAGCTGTAAATCTCCGCCATCAATCAACTAATATTGATCAAGTGAGCCTAGATAAGAGCCAAAGTGCTTTTAACCAAAAATATAATGAATTTTTTGATAAGGAGTATGCTGAACTTTATGAGGAGGCTCAGCAACAAGGGAAGGTAGAAGCTATGCCTGAATTAGATTCGCTAGTAAATGCCACTCAGGACTATCTCGGGTTTTTTCAGCCGAAATATAAGCAAAAAGATCGTGGTGCTGAAATATCCAAGCAAGCATCAACCACAATGCAGCCAGAAGACTCCCAATCAAGAATTCTTTTTGATGTGAGTTAGATAGCCTAATGGTAAGCAAGAAAAAATTCAGCTGAAGCTTAACTTGCTTATATGTTTGAAATTAAGAGAGAACATAAATGAGTGATAAGCGTGCTCAACACCAAAATGAGCTGCAGGATGAAGAGTTAAGTGAACTTATTTTAAATGGCCGAAATTTAATTATTGGAACCAGTGCTGATTTTTCCAATACTTTTCGGCCTTATCCTATTAATGAAAATGATGCCAAGGCTCAGCAAAAGCAAGAGCTTCTGCTGTTCTGGGATGGGATAAAAAATTTTGGCCTGGGGCTTAAATTTCTTGCTTCAGCATTAGTTTTGTTTATGCCTCGTCTCGGGTTAAGTTTGTTCTATTCGGGCTCGTGGGTAAACATACTCAGAAACGTTGCCAAGATTTTCTTAATATCATTACTCGAATTAGTTAATGGCATAGGGCATGCGGCGAGAGGGCTAACACAGTTTGTTGCAGCCCCTTTAACCTGGCTTTTGAAGATGCCGCTACGGGGCATTTTAACTGTGGCAAGAAGTGTGCTTAGTTATGTAGGCACGGCAGAAAGAAGGGCATCTCTGCAATTGGAGTTAGAGGTTATACGTGAAAAATTTCATGAACATCAGCAAGGAAAAAATAATCATCTAACTGCTTGTGGTAAAGAGAGTGATATTTATAGAAATTTTCTGGTCGTAGCTGAAAAATATGAAGCAGCGGCTAAAAAACAAAGAACTAGCGTCAATCCTGAGGACGAAAAGCTTCGAAGAGAGGCTGTAAATAAAGTGCATGATAAATTCTATAATTTAAAACCAGAGCAACAAGATAAGTTTTTGCTGCCAGTGCTGAATGTTTATAAAAGATATTTTTCTTTATTTGGGTCTAAGGATCCAATATTTAACATGTCTGACAATGTTGAAGCGCAAGCTGTGAAGCTGGAAATTTAGTTTTTATCAGCAGAATAGTTAAATGTACCAAGATGATATTGAGAGGTGTTTATGCCAGATTTAAGGATGTCCGTCAGTAAAGACGAGAAAAATATTAATAAAAAATTTAACGAATTGTTGTTTGATTTGACAAGCACTTTTGATGCTTATCCTTATGGTCCAAGGAGCGATGGCACATTAGTAAAAGCATCAGCTGGTTATTATCTAGATTTGCGTTATATAAAAACACAAAACCAGCAGCAAGTTGAAATGCTTCAGTTTGCGTATGGTGCCGTGAATTTTTTCAAAGGGTTACGGAATATTGCTTGGGGCAGCATAATCTATCCGGTTGGTTTTATTTTAGGTTTTTTTCTACTTT
>CAZXFO010000297.1:0-12146 GCA_964639745.1 uncultured Coxiellaceae bacterium
TTTATCAGTTACCTGCTCATCAGGAAAAAGATGTATTCCCTCAGGCAAATATTCTCTTAATTCATCCTCAAGATTTGCTACGTTTTCGGCTCGAGTTGCTGATACTGGAATGATTTTAGAAAAATCGAACTTATCTTTGAGCTTATCAATAAAAGGCAACATATCCTTTTTATCTGGCAATGTGTCCATCTTATTAATAACTAGGATAACAGGAGGCAACTCTTTTGCTGCTTGCAGCTTAGATAATACAAGCTCATCTTCATCCGTCCACCGCATGGCTTCAACAACGAACAAGACAACATCTGCGTCAGGGATAACAGCAGATGCCAAACGGTTCATATAGCGATTAATAGCTTTTTTCTCATCCTGGTGCATGCCCGGCGTGTCTATATATATAGCCTGCGCGGCATCTTGGGTTTTAATACCCAAAATTTGAAAGCGTGTCGTTTGTGGTTTATCAGAAGTAATGCTGACTTTCGCACCTAAAATTGTATTCAATAATGTTGACTTACCAACATTAGGCCGGCCCACTATAGCAACATAACCACAACGGCTTTCGGTATTCATGAAAGTACTCCTAGCATAGCCTCCGCTGCTGCCTGCTCTGCTCGTCTTCGGCTCGTTCCTCGCCCTAATGTCTGCTCATCTATACCAACAATAGAGCACCGAATAACGAAAATTTGTTTATGGGCCGCACCTTCCACCGAATCAATTTGATAAATTGGCAAAGGTAGGCGTTTAGATTGCACATATTCTTGTAATAAAGTTTTAGGGTCTTTATGGCTAGCTGCGCTAGACAATGACGCCAATAGCGGCTTAAACCATTTCAATATAATTTCAGTGGTACGGTCAAAGCCACAATCTAAATAGATAGCACCAATAATGGCTTCCGCAGCACATGATAAAATAGAGGTTCTTTCTACACCACCGCTTTTCAATTCACCTGGTCCCAAGTAAAGATAGGCCCCCAAACCTAATTGGCGTGCTATATTAGCTAGCGACTCGCGATTCACAAGTACCGCACGCCAGCGGCTTAACTCTCCCTCTGTTGATTGCGGATATTGGTGATATAAAGCTTCAGCAATAATACAATTCACAATTGAATCACCTAAAAATTCTAGGCGTTCATTGTGCTCATCACCTTTACTACGATGAGTTAATGCCAATACCAATAACTGTTCATCTTTGAATTGATATTGCAGCTGCTTATAAAGTTCTTGAAAATTATTCATCAATGAATCCGCGTCCCTAACCGTTTCCATCGAATTTTATCTAAGCCCCAAGATGCATCAGCATCCCAGCTCATCCAGATGAATACAGCCTTTCCAACGATATTGCTTTCAGGCACAAATCCCCAATAGCGACTATCTGCACTATTATCACGATTATCGCCCATGACTAAATATAGCCCTTCAGGTACATTAATATTTTGAAAATTATAGCCAGATTTGCGTGGCTCCTGGTAAATGTCATGCAGCACGCCCAAAAGATCTTCTTGCTTTTCGACCACCTGAGCTAAATCACCATTTTCACGCTTAATCACCACTTCTGCCGGAAGCGTAGGCTCTGAAGTTTGAAAAGCAGTCTTTCCGTTAATAGTAAGAGTCTTATCCACATAATCCACTTTATCTCCCGGAACGCCTACAATTCTTTTAATAAAATAATAATGCTCATTGGGTGGCCAGCGGAAAACAATGATGTCTCCTCGTTTAGGCTTACCTAAGCCCAATATTTCAGTTCGATAAACCGGTAAACGCAGTCCGTATGTGAATTTATTTACCAATACAAAGTCGCCTATCTTCAAGGTTGGCTCTAACGATGTAGATGGAATGCGAAAAGGCTCAGCGACGAATGAGCGCAACACAATAACAATCAGCAATACAGGAAAAAATGCTCGTGAATATTCCACCATAAAGTATGGTTTGATTTTCTGCTTATCAGCAGGCAATAGTGTTTGAGCAATCTTTTTCTTGCGTCTACGCGCGAAAAAAATCACATCAATTAAGCTTACCACCCCTGTGATGATAGTTGCCCATAACAACACTAGCTCAAAATCAATATTCATTATTTTTTATCCTTATCCATTTTTAACACTGCTAAAAATGCTTCCTGCGGGATTTCGACATTTCCTAATTGTTTCATTCTCCGCTTCCCTTCTTTTTGCTTTTCTAAAAGCTTACGTTTACGTGAAATGTCACCACCGTAACACTTAGCCGTAACGTTTTTACGTAAAGCCTTGACCGTTTGTCTAGCAATAATCTGTGAGCCAACGGAGGCTTGAATGGCAATATCAAACATTTGCCTTGGAATTAATTCACGCATCTTATCTGCTACAGCCTTACCACGAGAATATGCTTGATCACGATGGACAATTGAAGCTAATGCATCAACTTTTTCACCGTTAATCATTAAATCTAATTTTACTAAATCAGCAGCTTCAAAACGAACTAAGTTATAATCTAACGAAGCGTAACCACGACTGACTGATTTTAAACGATCAAAAAAGTCCAACACAATTTCACTCATCGGCAAATCATAAGTTAAAGAAACCTGATTGCCATGAAATAACATATTCTGTTGTGAACCTCTTTTTTCTACACATAGAGTAATCACGTTACCCACATAAGTTTGTGGCACTAGAATATGAGCACGACCAATCGGCTCACGGATCTCATTAATAGAATTTGGCGGCGGTAATTTTGCAGGATTATCGCAATAAAGGATCTCTCCTTTAGTATCAAGCACTTCATAAACCACTGTTGGCGCTGTTGTTAACAAATCAAGATTATACTCACGCTCTAATCTCTCTTGTACAATCTCCATATGCAACATACCCAAGAAACCGCAGCGAAAACCAAAACCCATAGCTTCGGATGATTCTGGCTCAAAAAATAATGCAGCATCGTTTAATCGAAGCTTAGATAATGCTTCGCGGAGCGCAGGAAAATCTTCTGAATTAACGGGGAATAAACCCGCATAAACTTGAGGTTTAACTGTTTTAAAACCAGGTAAAGCTTCTGTTGCAGCAGCATGCGTATGGGTTAAAGTATCGCCTACGGGCGCTCCGTTAATTTCTTTGATACCTGCAACCACATAGCCTACTTCGCCAGCACGCAATACATCCTGAGCTTCACGTTTAGGTGTAAATATACCAAGCCCTGTAACTTCATGACTTCTACCCGTCGACATTACTAAAATTTTATCGCCAAAACGTAAAGTACCATTTTTAACACGCACTAAAGAAACCACACCTAAATAGGTGTCAAACCAAGAATCAATGATTAAAGCTTGTAAGGGTGCATCCGGATCACCCTCAGGTGCCGGAATATTAGTAATGATTCTTTCCAGTAACTCTTTAATGCCTAAACCTTGTTTAGCACTAATGCCTAAAGCATCTTGTGCAGGCATGCCGATAATATCTTCAATTTCATGAATAACTCGAGCAGCGTCCGCTTGGGGTAAATCAATTTTATTAAGAACAGGCACGACTTCTAAGCCCTGCTCTAAAGCGGTATAACAAACTGCTAAGGTTTGCGCTTCTACACCTTGAGCTGCATCGACTACCAATAAAGCGCCCTCACAGGCAGCTAACGATCTTGAAACTTCATAAGCAAAGTCAACATGTCCGGGCGTATCGATAAAGTTTAATTGGTAAGTATGACCGTTATCTGCTTTGTAATCTAATGTGACGCTATGTGCTTTAATAGTAATACCGCGTTCACGTTCTAAATCCATTGAGTCTAGAACCTGTTCAGCCATTTCACGAGCAGAGAGCCCGCCGCACATTTCGATTAAGCGATCGGCTAATGTAGATTTACCATGGTCAATATGGGCAATAATAGAAAAGTTACGTATGTAATCGATATTTGTTGTCATAAAACCTATGTACCTTGAATTCCTACTGAGCTCTTTTGAGCAAAATTAATAATCGCCGATAAGTCTCCTCATCAACTGCATCTTTAAAAATCACACAGGTGCGCTTCACATGGCGAATATCTTTAAATCGTAACACGCAGAAAAAACCCATCCGGCAGCAATCACTCTCTAAGACCGCGGCATAAGCTTTTCCAGCACGTTCCTGCACCAAGCACGTATTATCTTCGTAAGTCACTAATCCTACAACTGATCTTTGACTTTTTAGTAAAATATCTCGATAGATTATGCTCCGTCCGTAAAAAACGAGCGCAATTACCCCCATACATTGGAATATAAGAGGTAGATTTGAGCAAAATATGCACACTACAGAGCCTAATAAAGCAAAGCTAGCTGCATAGAAAAAAGCCTTAGAAGGCCTTAGGCAAACTTGCAAGGGATATATTCTCGTATTTTTTGGATTATTGGCTGCCAATCAGGATTTTCAGGCGGGACATTCCACATCAACCAAGCAAAAAGATCTTGATCAGTGGATTTAAGTAATTCTTTAAATTGAGCTATTTCATTTGGAGTTAAACTAGCAAAACCCTCGTCCATAAACTGACTAAACAACAAATCTAATTCTAGCATGCCGCGTCGGCAAGCCCAGCGTAGAGCTTTTTCTTCGTTTGACACAGTAGACATAGACATATCTGCTATAATTTTAAAAAGATTGTTTAATAAAATATAAGCGAGGGGTTATGCGACTAACACTGCAGCGGAAACCTTCCACGCACGAACAACTCATTCACGCTCTGCAGTCGCTTCATGCTAAAGAGCTAACATACCTGATTAAAATGTTAAAGGAAAGCAGAATAACGAATGCCGCAGAGGCTTATTTATGCATTTTTGTCATTGCACACTATCATCCCATCATCCTACAAAGCCCCGCTATAACTAAGCTATGCAGAGAGTGTTTTATTAAAGCTAAACCGAATCAGCTATTAACTATTCTCAATCGACCAAATAATGCCAAGGTAAAACAGTTGCATGATCAGTTTGTGCTTTTTTACCTAGAAAATACACCGTCTCATTCTAAGCGTACAAGCTTGCCTCATAAATATTGAATGAAAGAAACTCTCGTTATGCGAACTTACCGCAACTAAGAATTTTGTCTTTCAGAATCTAGATTCCTGCTTGCGCAGGGATGACACCCCTTGTCACCCCAGCGAAAGCTGGGGTCTAGCTCAAGGTACACTACTCAGACCCCGCATAAATTCTCGCGCACACCTATCACTAATAACTACTTTGTCATTCGGAGCGCAGCGAATCATTTGTCTAATGCTTCTTAAATCTAAAATCTAGATTCCTGCTTGCGCAGGGATGACGCCCCTTGTCACCCCAACGAAAGCTGGGGTCTAGCTCAAGGTACACTACTCAGACCCCGCATAAATTCTCGTGCACACCTATCACTAATAACTACTTTGTCATTCGGAGTGCAGCGAATAATCTATCTAGTGCTTCTTAAATTTAAAATCTAGATTCCTGCTTGCGCAGGAATGACACTTCTTGTCACTCCAGCGAAAGCTGGGGTCTAGCTCAAGGTACACTACTCAGACCCGCATAAATTCTCGTGCATAACTATCACTTTTGTCTAAATAGGCGGACGACAATTTTGTGGGGTGACACTATTGAATTTTCAATTCGTCATTCTGAGGGGAGCGAAGAATCTACCTAATGCTTCTTAAATCTAAAATCTAGATTCCTGCTTACGCAGGAATGACAGAGCGATGCGGGAATAAAACCTCTTGTCACCCCAGCGAAAGCTGGGGTCTAGACCCTTATCTAAACCTAGATTTACACTTACTTGCATGGGAGTTATGCTATCCCCTGGGAATTATAATCAAGGAACTATCCTGACCCTTTTGAAAATTTAGAGATAGATTATAGACCTCCTCGCTTCCACCCATAATTACAAGAGACTAATATCATGACCTCTAGTCGCATTGAAGAAACTGAAAAGAAAATAGTAAACGGCAAGAAAATTCCTTACGATGTAACTGACGTGGATATAGATTCTTTACCAAAAGCTTACATCACTACAATTGATGCAGAAAGGGCTTCTGCTATTTGTAGGGTATTAAATTGGGCAACTTATGGGGTACGGCTTTGCAGCAGCGGTGAGCGTAAATTAAACTTTAGTGTTACTCAATCTCTTAATTCAAAAAAAGAACCCACCAACGTTATTGTCATGTCTGGCGATTTATATACAGGCCTAAATAAGTTAGTTGGGAATTTCATGAGCAAAACTACCTTTGATAAGTTAGTAAGCAAATTTAATTTAACGCCTCCTAGTAAACAAGAGGAAGAAAAAGAA
The DNA here is from genome assembly GCA_964639745.1 of uncultured Coxiellaceae bacterium. Taxonomy (GTDB): domain Bacteria; phylum Pseudomonadota; class Gammaproteobacteria; order DSM-16500; family DSM-16500; genus JABDGC01. The sequence continues at coordinate 6,230 of CAZXFO010000297.1, forward strand.
AGCACGCCTCAAGTTAAACCTAAGTAAAGCCATTCATCATTAAGACGCTGCCGGACCCTGCATATATAACGAAAAGTAAAACCTGGACCCCACGCCTTAAGCCCGCCACGCTAGGCTCGCGGCATCGACTTCGTAAGGCTCTGGGTGACTGTGGTCTACTAAGGCCCGCAACCATGCCCCACAAAATCCTACGCTAAATTTACATTAAATTATTTATTGTTCCCAAATGAAGTATCGTGCACCAGCTGCTTGTCTTTTGAGGAAGTTTGCTCTTTTTCTTCATTTGAGTTTTCTTTGTTGATGTCTTTAGGAATTAGATGCCATAAATGCAATTTGTTACCTTTGGGCCCCTTTTCTAATATTATGCCAGCTACAATATTAGCAAGATGAATGCGCACAATTTCTTTATAAACTTCAGCATACTTTTCAATAACATCATCATCAAGATCTTTATGGGATTTATCTAAACAACATTTAATTCCCCTTGTATCTCCTTCTAAAAGCAATTTTAGATAAAGATATTCCCCATAGCCTGGGCTTTCCTCACTTAAAACTTCTTTTTCTTGTAATAAATTTATAATAGATTTAACTTTACTATTGTCTCCACAAACAATAAAAAGATTAGATATTCTCTCAGTGAGCTCTTTAAATAAAGTGATTAATATTGGCAATGGTATTTTTATCTTCCAATCTTGAAATTGAACAGTTAATCGTTGTTGTTTTTCATGCGGATCGTAAGTATATCGCATACTATTTCTTCCCATACGTTGATTTTCTTTCTCTTTAATCAATTTGCTATCTTAAGCCAAGTAGCAACTTCACTCCAGCTCTATACTTTAGGCACGCTACCAGACCCCACACAAATTCTCGTGTAAAACACATCGCTAATAAGAAGTTTGTCATTCTGAGCGGAGCGAAGAATCTACCTAATACTTCTTAAATCTAAGACTTAGATTCCTGCTTACACAGGAATGACAGAGGGAGCGCAGAAATGACAGAGCGATGCGGGAATAAAACCTCTTGTCACCTCAGCCCCTTCGGGGATGTACTCCAGCTGGGATCTAGACCCTTATCTAAACCTAGATTTACACTTACTTGCATGGGAGTTATGCTATCCCCTGGGAATTATAATCAAGGAACTATCCTGACTCTTTTGAAAATTTAGAGATGGATTATAGACCACCACGCTTCCATCCATAATTCATAAAGAGAATTAATATCATGACTACAACTAGAATTAATGAAACCCAAAAGAAAATGAACAACGGTAAAGAGCAAGTCTATGATGTTGTACATATCGATATTGATTCTTTACCTAAAGCTTATATAACAATTATTAACCCCGAAAGAGCAGAACATATTTGCAAAATATTAAATAAAGCTATCAAGACAGTTCATATCACCAGCGGTGGCCAAAGTAGATTAAACTTTAACGTGACTCATGCTCTAGACTCTAAAGACAAACCTACTAATATTATTATCATGTCTGGTGATTTGCATAAGGGTTTAGGTTATTTAACCGTAAATTTTATGAGCAAGGAAACCTACCAAAGTGCAGTAGATACTCTTAATAAAAATAAATACGAAGAAAAAGAAAGTACACCTCAAGTTAAACCCAAGTAAAGCCATACTCAGATCCTCTAAAGTACGCTACCAGACCCCGCATAAATTCTCGTGCATAACTATCACTTTTGTCTAAATAGGCGGACGACAATTTTGCGGGGTGACACTATTGAATTTTCAATTCGTCATTCTGAGGGGAGCGAAGAATCTACCTAATGCTTCTTACATCTAAGACTTAGATTCCTGCTTACGCAGGAATGGCAGAGGGAGCGCAGGAATGACAGAGGGAGCGCAGGAGTGACAGAGAGGGCGCAAGATTTACAAATAGCAACAGCAATGACTGAGCAATTGCAGGAATAACACCTCTTGCTACCCAGCAAAAGCTGGGCATCTGGCAATATGGGGTTTAATTGTTATAATCCCCTTTAAGCGTATATAAGGATATTTATGACTAACTACCGCTGGAAGATGATAGGTCTTGCTTTTATTGCTGTCATCATCACTTACTTAGATCGCTCTGCCCTTTCTTATGCCATTGAACCCATTCAAGCTGAATTCGGCTTAACAAATACCGATTTTGGATTAATCTCATCAGCATTTGGCCTTGGCTATATGTTTATGACAATTGGCGGCGGTATTTTAGTTGATACGTTTGGTGCTCGAAAAATTTGGTCGCTTTTTTCTATACTCTGGTCGCTGGCGTGCGCAGCCCTGGCTTTCGCATCAGGCCTAGCCTGGTTTTTTGTTTTTAGACTATTATTAGGGTTAACAGAAGGGCCAAGTTTCCCAGCATTAACGCGAGTCACCAGCGATTGGCTACCCATATCTGAGCGAGCAAGATCTCTGGCTATAGGACTGGCAGCGGTACCATTTGCTTCTGTCATTGGCGCACCTTTCATTTCATTTTTAATTACTCGATTTGGTTGGCAGCTAATGTTTGGCATTCTAGGCAGCTTAGGTATTATCTGGGCCGTCTTGTGGTACATCATCTTCAGAGACAAACCAGCCCAAATGAAATCCGTTTCTATTGCTGAGCTAAGCTTTATTCAACGAGGTTTAAACGAAAATCCGTCAGCAAGTACCCATATTAAAATCCTATCCATTCTCCGCAACCGTTCTATATTAGCCAATAATTATGCCTTCTTCACTTTTGGCTATTTATTATTTTTTTCTGTGATGTGGTTACCGGGTTACCTACAACAGACCTATCACATCAACTTGCACGAAGTGGGGTTATTTTTAATGGCTCCATGGATTACAGGCACTGCATTAGTTATTTTAGGCGGGATAATATCTGATGCCATTTGGCAAAAAACTAGAAAAATTCGATTAGCTCGTTCGCATTTAATATGGATATCTCAAATTCTATCAGCTTGTAGTTTCATACCTGTTATTTTTTCACCCTCATTGCCGCTTGCTATTATCTGTATGTCTTTAGGCATTGGCTTTGGGTTACTGCCTAATTCAGCTTTTTATGCCATCAATGCAGATCTAGCCCGAGAAAAAGCAGCTACAAGTTTGGGCATTATGAATAGTGGCCTGGCTCTAGCTGGGATTATTGCACCAACGCTTACGGGTTGGTTAGCCTCTTACACAGGTAACTTTAACGCAGCCATTGGCTTATTGGTTGTGCTGACCTTCACTTCTGCTTTAGGTATTATCTTATGGCAGCACCCAGATGAAGATCCTCTTTAAACCTCCACGGGTATCAAAGCTTCATATTGATTAGTATCTTCATGCCATTCATGCATAATACTTTGGTTAAAATCAAAAAACCAAGCATGTATATTAAGTGTTTTTTGTTTCAGCTTCTCTTGCACTATAGGATAAGTCTTAAGATTTTTAATCTGATTCAATACATTCATCTGAGCCAACTGCTCAATAGAAAGATTAGGCCTTATATCCAGCTGCGATCTTATACCTTTTATCCAACGACGCAGAGGTACCGACAGATTGATATCGTCATAATGTAGACATGCATTCATGGCCCCACAATTAGCATGACCACAAACAATCAAATCGGTGATATCAAAGTTTGCTAAAGCAAATTCAATAGCAGCAGTTTCGCTATGATCATTACCTGGATCATAGGGAGGAATAGCATTACCTACATTACGAACGGTAAACAGCTCGCCAGGATCTACTGATGTGATTTGTGAAGAAACCATTCGACTATCAGAACAAGTAATAAATAAAGTATGGGGATTTTGTGATTTCTTAATTTGCTGAAAAAGCCTCTTATCGTATTCTTTTGTTTCCATATAGAAACGTTGAAAACCATGGACCAACCTGCCATGAAAGGATTTAGGTGCAATCGTGGTCGCTTTAGTCGTTAAATCATGTTCAGAAACTAAAAAATAATCTTCAATTTTAGAAGGCGCACCTGAAACCTTGAAGAAAGGCTCAAAACGTTTGGCGAGACCCTTAATATAAAAAGCGATATTTCTCTCTTTGCAATATTTGAGCAAATCAATAATCGCAGATGCACCAGAACTATCTAAACTTGTCAGCTCAGAAAGATCTAAAAGCACGATATTTTTCTTAGATGCTACTTGTAGCTCTTCTTCTAGTTTATTCAGTTGACCTGCAGATAAAAATGTTAATGAACCAATCAAAGAATAACGCAAAACATGATCCTCATAACTGTTTGCAATCTGTAGATTAGTTTTTGCTGCTTTCCATAAAAATATAACGCAGGCTGCAACAATACCGGCTTGTATCCCAACCAGCAAATCAGTGGCGATTATGGTGGCTAAAGTAATTACATAAACGAGCGCTTCTGAACGAGAGATTTGGTAAAGCTCTTTAAGCTCTCGATAATTCATCATGGAGATTGCTACACAAAATAATACCCCCGCCAAAGCAGCAATAGGTATATGCGCAATAATAGGGGCAAAGATATAAACAGCACCCAAAATCAATAAAGCATGAATAATGCTGGAACGTCTTGTTTTAGCTCCTGACCTTACATTAGTAGCTGAACGAACAATGACACCGGTCACTGGTATGCCACCGAAAAGCGAAACTGCAATATTTCCTATGCCCTGCCCTATTAATTCTTGGTCAGAATTATGCTTTTTCCCGTGGGTCAATTTATCAATGGCGCTGCATGAAAGTAAGGTTTCTAAAGACGCTAGAAAATAAACGCTAAAAGCATTAAGGAGTAAATCCGTTATGCTCATATTAGTCGCATGGGGTAATTGAGGAGGTGGTAATGTTCGCGGTATTTCACCGATTAGGGGAACTGCAAGATTTGCAAAATACGTAATTAATGTTGAAATTACTACCGCTGGCAATATAGGAGAAGTACGAGGGAAAAACTTAGGCCATATTTTTATAATTGAAATGGTAGCCACCACGATAAACAAACAAGCCCCATTAATCTCATGAGAATATTCTCTGATGTGGTTAAACACATCAAGGACATGCGATTGCGCAGGTGGCATCAATCCAAATGCTCTCGGCAGCTGGCCGATTAATATGATAGCTCCAATACCAGCAGTAAAACCCGAAATGACTGGCATGGGCACGTAACGGCTTAATTTACCCAAACCCAATAAGCCGCTTACAAATTGCATTAAGCCGGCTACCAGTCCAATAAAGAGTAGATTATCTATTCCGTATCTTTGAACAATACTGGCTATAAGCACAGACATTGCAGCTGCAGGACCACTCACTGAAAGATTACTACTTCCCACCAATGCGCACACAATGCCGGCTACAATAGCGGTAATTAAACCTGTGGCAGGCGGCACATTCGAAGCGAGAGCAATCGCTAAAGAAAGCGGTATAGCAACACAAGCAACGGTAGTGCCTGACAATAAGTCGTCCAAGAGATAACGCCGGGAAAATAGCCTTTTCCATTCTGGTACAAGACCAGCGAGATCACGATAAAGAGTTTGATTACGCAAAAAGCTAACCATAATCTAGCCTCCGCTCTAGATAAACAATAAACTTTTCGCTAAGTAATTTTTTACGGGATCCTTACAGGATAAAATATTTTACAAATTTTTCCTAGCTTAAGCTAAATGCCTGGCATACAGCCTCTATCAAAAATTTTTTATTTTTTAAGCACTTCTTGGCTGTGATTACCAATCTCTTCTGATATAGCTTAAATAAAAGCCATAAGCGGCTTAAATATTCATCCAAGCTATTTGAAGCTACATAAATCTTTTCTTTAAATAGCTAAATAAGGCTCTTAGAGCATTGGCCTCACCCCCATTAGGGCGGCCTGGTTTACTTCGAGAATTCCAAGCCATAATATCGAAATGCACCCAAGGTATTTCATCAGGTACGCATTCTTTTAAATATAAAGCACCAGTAATGGCACCCCCATAGGGCTCTGAGGAAGAAT
>CAZXFO010000298.1:0-3516 GCA_964639745.1 uncultured Coxiellaceae bacterium
TCTTCGCTAATTTTTTTTAGGGAATAATTAAGCTGTTTATTGCAATCACAGCGTTGTGAACCAAATAAATCTCCAGTTATACAGGAAGAATGAATTCTAACTAGGGTTGGTTTTGAAGATTGAATGTTGCCTCGGGTTAACACCATATGTTCTTGGCCTGTCATTTCTTCTTTGATAACCGTGAATTGAAATTGGCCATGATCTTCTAATGGTAGTTGAGTAGATATTTCTTCCCGGATTAAATTATCAAACCTTAATCGGTAAAGAATAATGTCTTCTATAGATAAAATTTTAATTTGATGCTCTTCTGCAAATGCCTGCAATTTTTCTCCCTTAGCCATCGTGCCATCAGTATTCATTACTTCACAAATAACAGCAGCAGGCTTAAAGCCAGCTATGCGCACCAAATCAACTGCACCTTCCGTATGCCCGGTTCGTTCTAAAACTCCGCCTGGCTTTGCATGGAGTGGAAAAACATGGCCGGGTTTAACAATTTCTTCAGCTCTCACGTTATCCTTGATTGCAGTTAAAATTGTCTGTGCACGATCTTGCGCTGAAACACCCGTGGTTATGTTATCACGGGCTTCAATAGATACAGTGAATGGAGTGCCGCGCTGGCTGCTGTTTTTATGCGGCGGTACCATGGGTTCAACATCAATTTTTTTTAATTGCTCGCCTGTAAGTGACAAGCAAATTATTCCGCTGCAATGTCGGATCATAAAGTTAATCATTTCTGGGGTAGTTTTTTCCGCAGGAAAAATAATATCACCTTCATTTTCACGATCTGGATGGTCAGTTAAGATAACCATTTTCCCCTGCTGCAAATCTTTAATGGCTGCATTAACCCGTTCTAGGTAAGTTGACATGAAGATGCCCTCATTAGTTTTTCAACGTATTTACTTAAAATATCGACTTCAAGGTTTACTAAAGTTCCTACCGCATATTGCTGAGCAATGGTCACAGCTCGTGTATGTGGAATTAAGGTTAAGGTAAACCAATCCTCAGTTGCATCAATAACAGTTAAGCTCATGCCGTCCATCGCTATATAACCCTTATTGACTATATATTTTATTAAACGGCTAGGCGTTTTAATTTTTAATATCCATGCATCTTGCCCATCTTTAGTTAACTCAATAATCTCACCGGTTCCGTCAATATGACCTTGAACATAATGGCCGCCTAATCTGGTAATCGGTGTCACAGATCTTTCTAAATTAACCAAAGACCCAGCGGCAATTTTATTAAGATTAGTTAAACGCAATGTTTCGGGAACAATAGTGACATTAAATTGGTTGTTATCAAGAAGCTCAGTGACTGTTAAACATACGCCATTTACAGATACACTATCGCCAATGTGAAGATCATCAAAATCAATATATGGCTTAATGGTCACGTGTAAACAATCTTGCTTTAGCAAAACCGAATTTATAATACCTAAGCCTTCTACAATTCCACTAAACATGGGATTCCCCTATGCATTCAATAAAATAATCTCTACCCAGATTAAATGAGTCTAAAACTTTGAGCGGCATCTTTTTGGTAAGGTTGCCAATGATAGTGGGTGCTATATAGACATGAGTTTTGTTGACTAGGTTTTCTTTATAAAAACTTTCAAGTACCTTCATGCCCCCTTCTACCAATAGACTTGTTATTTCTTTATTACCTAATTCTTTTAATAAGTCTGGTAAGCTAATGAGTTGGTCTTTTGCTGGTAATTCTAGCACTTCAATATGTTTAGGAAGCATTTTCGTAGATGCGAGGTTAGATGTGGCAACGACCGTTTTTCCTGGAAGATTTTTATCAAATAACCGTAAGTGATTAGGCAGCGGGTTTTTGCCTGCTAGAATAATTCGAATTGGATGTTGATCACATACATTATTTGTTAGTCTTACCGTTAATAACGGGTCATCAAGAATTGCAGTGTTAGCGCCAATTAATATTGCATCAGCTTGCATGCGTATTTGATGTGCGTGCTGTTGGGACTCATCAGAAGAAATTTTTTTGCTATCGGTTGGTGCAGTAATGGTTTTGCCATCGAGTGACATAGCCCATTTAGCAATAACAAACGGTGTTTTATGTTGAATGTAATGGAAGAAAATCTCGTTTAATGTTCGTGCCTTAGTTTCAAATAACCCAACTTCCACAGTTATGCCTGCTGAACGTAGAGCTTCTACGCCTTTACCTGCGACTAACGGATTAGGATCTAAACAAGCAACGTAAACTTTATGAATACCAGCAGCAATTAGTGCATTAACGCAAGGCGGTGTTCGACCATAGTGGCAACAAGGCTCAAGGTTAATATAAACGGTAGCGTTTTGGGCGTTTTGACCTGCTTGTTGAAGCGCTAAAATCTCTGCATGAGCTTCGCCCGCCCGTTGATGATAGCCCTGGCCAATGATTTGATTGTCTTTAACGATGATGCAACCCACCATGGGGTTTGGCGATACAGTGAGGCGGCCCAGCTCTGCTAGTTGAAGAGCTAAGGACATATAATTTTCAGGATTTAAGCTACTCATGGGTTCAGCCCTCTATTTCAGGGCGTGAACGAAAAGACTTCTCCAGCCATAGGCTGAAGAAAAGATGTGTCTTTGATTTATCCTCTTTCATCCGGACTTTAACCGTCGGCTTTGGCATTTAACCAAATCTGCTGTTTCTATAGGAAACGGCTCGCGGGCTCTTTTACTTTCAGTAAAAACACCGCCGGTGGGGAATTGCGCCCCGCCCTGAAGATAATCGTGTTAAAGCTAAACTTTATAAGGGGGGTTGTCAAGTTGTAGGGGCTGGAATCAATTCATCTTGTGGCGCTTTTTTAGAGTGATCCTGCGCTAATATCAGATACATAGCAGGAACCACAAATAAGGTAAACAGTGTACCTATTGATAGCCCTGAAGCAATAACTACCCCAATGTTAAAACGGCTGACGGCACCAGCACCCGAGGCATGAATGAGGGGTATAACACCTAAAACCATCGCTGCTGTTGTCATTAAAATGGGACGTAAACGGATGCCGGTTGCCTCTACAATAGCTTCACGCTTTGCTTTACCTTCCATCTGTAAGTCATTGGCAAATTGTACAATTAATATACCGTGCTTGCTGATAAGCCCTATAAGTGTGACTAACCCTACTTCAGTGTAAATATTAAGGCTTACTCCCCCTAACCCTAAGCTAATAAAAATCATGGCCCCACAAATAGACATAGGAACGCTAATTAATACAATGAGAGGATCACGAAAGCTTTCGAATAAAGCAGCAAGAGATAAAAAGATAATGACTAAGGCAAAAAAGAAAGTAACAACCAGAGCGCTACTTTCTTGCATAAATTGTCGAGATTGGCCTGCATAATCAACCGAATAACCATCGGGTAGTATTTTATTGGCAATATTCTTCAAGGTTTCCAACGCTTCACCCATGGGAACACCTGGAAACGGTACGCCAGATATGGTTGCAGAATTAAGCTGCTGAAAATGGTTCAGTGATTCTGGTACAACTAATGTTTTTAAACGAGCAACCGTCGA
>CAZXFO010000299.1:0-3072 GCA_964639745.1 uncultured Coxiellaceae bacterium
ATATGGGACTGTTAAGACATTTAATTTTTATAAAACTTTTAGAGGGAACATTTTCTGCTCATAACTATCAACAGCACGGCTTATTGTATTAAACAATCCAGCTGTAGCAGACAAGAATAATCCTGCCTCACGTCTGACATCGATTAAAAGATGATTCTTGCTGGCTTTAACCTCTCGAAAGCTTTGATGTATATTCTTTAAGATTTCATTTTTCTCTTCGATCTTCTTTTTTCTCAATAACTCTACCTGAGCTAGCTGCCTAAACTTTTGCTGCTCAATGAACTTCAGCTCAATTTTTTGTAGTATTTTTCGTGTGTCGATAATAGATGCTTCAACCTCAGCATGAGCCACATTGGAAAGTCTTATATAACTTGACTTAAGTTGACTGAATTTAGTGCGCAGCTCTGAAAGAGCACGACGATAACTCTCTTTCTTTTCTTCTTGTTTTTTCCGCAAAGCAGCAGCAAGACTTTCTTGATGTTGCTCCTTGCGATACAACTTTTTTAAATAGTTATGTTGATTTTGTGCTTGCTGCTTAGCTTGTTTTTGTTTAAGTTCCTCTTTTCTTTTTTTGGCAACTTCTGCTTTCTTTAATTTTCTTGACTCCTTCTCTTTTATCACACTGTCGTTGCTATTTTCTTTGACTTCCGCCTCAGAAATATTATTATTCTTTACAGCATTAGCGAGCACTTCCACTACTTTTTCAGCACAACCTTCGACTGCTTCTATTCCGTGTAACGTAGCATCACGCTCATTATCCGTTAAGCCATGTTCTAGCTTACTATCTAAATCAAGAGCCTGCCTAAAATCTGATAGTGCTTTTCCATAGTCTTTAAGCATAAAATTTAACATTCCCCTTCCATAAAATGCTGAAGGGAACCTGTATAAGTTAATTGCTCTATCAAAATAAAGCATAGCCAACTCATGATCCTTATCACTAAGATGCATTACGGCCAAGCCATTCAAAGAAACAACATCATCAGGAAAACGTAACAAAGCCAAATGATAATGAAAATATGCCTCTTCACTATTTTTCGCATGGAGCGCTTTTTGGCCCTTGGACGCATGTTCTATTGAAGCATTGGCGATTATAGATTGCCTATCTCTAGAAAGAGCCTGCTGCAAATGCCCGTAGTAGTAACTCTCGAAATTTTCCTCACACATCCTAGCAAGATTATAAGTTGCATCAATCTTTACAGCTTCTTCATTGTTACTCTGCTCTTTCATATGCATTGCGAGTTCATAAGACGCATGTGCTTGGTAAGGGCTGGATATTAAAACTTGTTTATATAATTGACTAATCTTATCTACTAACTGTTCTTTTTGATTCACATCTAAAAATATTTTTTTATATAAAGCAGCAGTTCGTAACGTACCTTCAGCAATTCCGGGACAGAGTATGGATGCAGCTTGATACTTTTGCAGAGCAGAATTGTCTTCGCCCTTCTCTTCAAACTCACGCCCTTCCTCTAATAATGTATTGTATTTCGTTTGTTTAGGATAAATTTTGGTAAAAAAACTTGGATTTATTGGGTTTGATAACCATTCTATCAGCTGTGTCATTTGCTGCTGAGCCAATTCTGGTAATGGTTGAATTAAAGCTGCCGCCTCGTACAGCTGTAATGCATCATTGAGCTGATTACTTGCAAATAAGCCCCCAGCAACTTTAATTAGTCGGTCTGCAGTTTTGCAAACATAAGCCACTTTACTTAACCCAAGCCCAACTACCTGAGATGCCCACCATGCTAATGAGATATCTAGCCGCACGAGTTTGTATTGCTTAAGACGCAAGCGTGCTTCAGCACGTTCAACATAAATCTGATAGTTATCTGGTAGGTGGTATAATGCTGCAGTTGTATAGTGTATTGCTGCCTCATGATTACCTTGCTTAACTGCATCGGTAGCGCGCGCAAGGCAGTCTTCAAGCGTAATTGATTTTATTTGCTCCTTAATAAAGAATTCTGCCAAGGCAGTATTTGTATTTTTATCTACATCATTAAAGCACCGTAAAATACTCAGACGCTTGAGTCCATCCACGGGAAAATAAGGCTCTTTTCTTAAGATAATCTTGGTATAGATATCATGTGCCTTGGTATTCCAGCCCCGCTCTACATATACTGCAGCGAGTCCATGGTAGGCCATCGTAAAATCATATTTTTCTATCGCCTCACAAAATAATTTTTCTGCTTTATCAAACTCTTTTAAATGCGAATAACAAACGCCCAAGTGAGTTAATGAAATAAAATCTTGAGGAAATGCGGCAATTGCCTCTTCAAAACACTCAATCGCTTTTTTAGTATCCTGTTGAGTAATTGCTTCCCAGCCGGCGCACACCAGGTCAGAATTTGCATGTAACGAATTGACATCTTTTTTATCAGCAAAAAATGACTGTAATTGCTGTTCATACTCTTTTTTTAATTCTTCATCTGAGCGAGAGGTATGAATTAATTTTAAACTTGGCGATGCAGGTAATTCTGACTTTTCATCAAAATAATCTTGCCCTTTATACTCAGCCATTATGCTACGCAAATTATCTAAAATTTCTTGTGCTTTGAGACTACCATCATCGAGCTTGGTAAGAGCATGATAAACTAAACAGACTTTTTCATAATCCTCTACTCTCTTACTTTTAGTTGCAGCCGATAATAGCTTAGTAGCTTCAGCATAAAAATCTGCACAAATCTGCGCCTTTAAGGATTTGTTATAAGCTGGCGAAAAATATTGCAAAGCTTTTATATAGTCAGCTGCAGCTACACTATACTCTTCGTTAGAAAGATGGAGCTTAGCCTTACCTACATACAAACTTTGTTTAGTCTGGTAGGTTTCGCTTAACCATATTGCCACTCTATAAGCTAGAATTTTATCTTGAATGGAAGTTTTCTTTGCTCTGATAACTTGCTGTGGTGAGCTGAATATTTTACTTTTAAAATTCCTTTTAGCCTCAATATCACCTCCTTGCTTAAAAACAAATAAGCGTTCTTCATCAGACAGCTGAACCTTATCATATGTTTCTTCGCTAAAAGCAGAAATTAAATCTTGGTAGGCGCTTATCAAATCATTTTTAGAGATTTT
>CAZXFO010000300.1:0-4455 GCA_964639745.1 uncultured Coxiellaceae bacterium
ACCAATAACCCTGTCTCGGTAGTAACAAGAGTATGGGATGGCAAAAAATTCCCTTATGGCTCGATAAGGAATGAAATCATGCATAGTTTTGACACCCAAAAGGCTGTAAAAGAATTTACGAAAGATAATTACTATCCGTACATCGCTATTGGTGATGCTGATACGGGTAGCAGAAAGGTAGAAGTTGGGGAAAAGCAGATCCATGTCTTTAAGGCCTTAGAAGAAAAACTAAATGGCAAATTAAATACTCCTTTATCCAGCGAAGATGGCCCTAGAGAGCAAAAATCAAATGAAGCTAGCCCTAACCAGATGAGTATATCTGCTAGACTTAGTCCTAAAGAGGAGTTTGCTTTAACTCCTGAGAGCAATACACCGCCGAATCATTTCAATGTTAGGCCATATCTTATTGCAGGGGGTTATAAGCCGATTACTACAGGGGAATTACCCGAAGCTAAGGAAACCGTTATCCAGCAAGATATGGATGTTCGGGCACAGTTGGCCAATAGAGTTAATCCTATGGGGCCTTATTTTCCTGAACCTAATTTGTTTATAGATGGCCATATTTCAGGAAAGGTTAATTTTGGAGAAGGAGGGGCTGAATTTTTAAAATTAAGGGAAGAAGTTGCAGGGTATATCAAGCAGGATATATTGAATGGCAAGCCAGATAATGCTACACAAGAAGAATGGCAAGAAAACGCTGCTGTTTATCTGCAAAATAATCGGCATCCTGAAAGAGGAAAGCTTGTTTCAACCTTCTTTGATTTAGCTATTGAAACAGAAACAGATAGATTATTTAGAAAAATTGGCGAGCAGGCAGAGAGTATTAATCCAAATGTAGTAGCACAGCATCATGCACATCCCACCATGGCTAAGGCTGCTTATTTACTCGATAGATATGATGCAAAGCGAAATGGTAAAAGTATATTTGTCGATGTGAGAGATTTTCTAGCTAAAAATTCAGAAAATCTACCTAAGGTGATTGAGTTTTATCATGAGTTAATTTACAGGCAAAAAACAGCGAATCCAGAATACAAAGGGGATTTATTAGATCAAAGTTATTTGAAATATCGAACACAAGATACTGATATATTGCAATTGGCGGATAACCTCATTAAAGAAGCTGCAAAAATAAACTCGCCAAATGGGCAAGGGCAACCTAATCGATCAGCTCATCAGCTTGCTAACTTGGATTGTACTTCACTAGATATTTTTAATACTGCTATGGCAGTGGTATTTAAAAAAGATATTAATAATGTATTGCACGAATACTGGAAAGGCGAATTGCAACTTTTAATTAAAGATTCTATATATGGCTCAAATATTAATGAGGAAGATATTCCTGCCTCTAGTTTGGAATTAATTGGTAGAGCAGAGGTTGGGAATGTCTTATATAAAGCTGACGCTTATTATAATACAAAAAGTTTAAATAACACCACAGGGCAATTAATCCAAAATATTAATGATATTCAGGAAGATAATAGTCAAGATAATGATAGAGTTAATAGCTTCATTTTTAAACTCAAATAACATATGTTGTTTAAGAGGTAGGTTGAATTTATACTAATCTTTTAATGATAAAGTGGGTAATTATGCAGCGAATTAATTTTTTTAAAAATTCATCTAACCAATTTGAGCTTACGCCAGAAGAGAGCGAAACATTAAAGGCGATTGAGACTGCAATAACTTGTAAAAAAAAATCTGAAAATGAAAAGTTGGCGAGTATGTTAATTAATTATCCAGCTGAATTACTGCAAAAATTTTTTATTAAGAGTGAAAAATTTAAAAACTTCTGCCTTCATAATGATTGCTTTAATAGCGCAATTTCTGAAAAATTAAAAGAATACAATTATATAAATATGCCAATCACATCAATGGATAGGAGCGAAAGTTTTTCACTTTTTCAAATTTTTATGGCTGCGCAGCTATTTAGCTTATACAACATACATTTCCCCAAGATTCGACAATCAAGCGAGTCAAGAATGATTTGCAATCAAGCATTAGAGCTGGCCTGTCAGTTTGGTTTATTTATTGCGTTAATAGCTCGATGCGAAAATAACATCGCGCGAGTTTCCAGCACCAGTTTATCCCATGAAGAAAAAGAGAAATGTATAAGTGCTATATTGGCTGATACTAAAAGACTTAGTAATCTATACTGGGCATTTGGTTATGTGCAGGCAGGTTGCATATTGCGTGAATTAGTAGAAAAGCTACTACTTCTAGGTGAAGAAAAAAATCGTATTACAGCATTTTTTGAGGAGCACATAAAATGCCTTTTGTGTGCAACATTATTAGCTGATCACCAATACTCAAAAGAAGTTGCTAATAGTTTAACTGATGGTGGCGGGTTAAATGCTGAAATAAAGAAAGCGGGGTTAAAAATAGAAACACAAGAAGATGCTAAATTACTTTTAAAAGAATGGTCAGGAGGCAAGGAGAATTTTGATCGAATCCAAGCTTGTGCCCAAGCAGAGATAAATTCTTTATTAAAAAATAGCAATGAATCTAAGCCTTCATACTAATACAGCTTATCCCACTATCACCTCATCATTGAATAACTCTCAATAAAATTTGATGAGGCACCCACTTCCTTCAATGAAGAAAGTGGGTGCCGCTATTAATGAATGTTATTTGAGTCGAGGAATCTATGAATTTCTTTTTCGGCGCGGTCTTTTTCATAGCCGTATTTTTTTTGTAAGCAGCCTTCGAGTTCTTCATAGGTGCCTTTCATTTGTTGGATTTCATCATCAGTGAGCTTTCCCCATTGTTGTTTGAGAAAACCCTTAATTTCTTTCCAGTGGCCTTTGACGATGTCTTTGTTCATGACATTTACCTCCTAAAGTTAATAAAATCTGATGTGTTCTCTTAACAAAGTTGGTACAGCATGCTGAGCTGAATAAATACCGCTTAGCGACTTCTGTAGCGGTAATCTGCATTTTGCTTGTAAATTAAATACCACGGAGCAGGGTGCATTACATATTTTGCTGCGAGGTATTCAAATTGAAAAAGATAAAACGATATTGTTGCGCTGTCTAATATCTTAACCCGATAGCAGAAAAACGCAAGTTTGAAATTTTGACCAGCAAAATAACTTTAGGAACTTGTTGTTAATAAATGATAAAATGAAAATCACTACGCTATAAGGAATGGCTATGAAACAAAAACATACTTTCTTGCGTCTGCTTACAAAGCTCGCGTTACTATTTCCTTATGTAATGATTGTTGTTCGAGAGGTGGCGGGTCTAATAA
The DNA here is from genome assembly GCA_964639745.1 of uncultured Coxiellaceae bacterium. GTDB lineage: Bacteria > Pseudomonadota > Gammaproteobacteria > DSM-16500 > DSM-16500 > JABDGC01. The sequence goes on from CAZXFO010000300.1 coordinate 3,247, forward strand.
AATTTGAAGCAAGTTCGGCTGTTAGGAATTTGTGTACCGTTATTGTATTTTCAGTGGTATTTGGGGGATTGCTTTTTTGCTTGTGGTTAGGTCTATTAACTTTATTAGTTATTCATCTCATTAGCTTGCATTGGACTTTGCAGCAATCAATCGCATTAACATTAGGTATAAACTTAACATTATTATTGGTAAGCGGTTTACTAATTTTGCGTGCTAAGAAGAAGTTACTTTTTAAAGAAACTAGAAAGCGGTTGTTTAAAAAAGAAAAATTGCCATCCTAGCTCTGTATCATTTTTTGTGCATAATTTAAAAATCTATTTAATCCAAAAGCTTAGAATTTTTTTAATATTTTTCTTCAATAAAGCGGTATAATATTTAAATTGTTATGAAATCGGAGGATATATCATGCAAGAGCATTTTACTTCCTTAAAAAATGGTAAAAAACCTGGGCAGTATGATTTTTACAGCGACATTGAGAAAATTAAAGCTGCAATAGCTGAAACCACCGGTGATGCTAAAAATAAAGCTCAAGAAGTATTATTAGATTCGCTCAACAAGATGCAAGAGAAGTATGGCGTTGCCCAAAAAGCCGCAGAAACTTATGTCACCGATAATCCATTTAAAACAATGGCTGCAACATTAGCGGCAGGTTTCGTTTTAGGTCTTTTATTCCGCAAGAAATAAGCTGAAATTGTAATACACATAGATGCAGGCGACAGTTTTTCTGTCGTCTGTATTTTATTTTTTTTGGCAAGATGGACAGTGGACGGTTGCTCGTTGTGCGATGCGAGTTAGTTCCAAAATTGATTTGCAATTAGGGCAAGGTTGGCCGTTTTGACCGTACGCTTTAAGTTGCTGTTTAAAATATCCAGGCTTTCCTTCGCTATTCACAAAATCTTTTAAAGTTGTCCCCCCTTTTTTTATTGCTTTGCGCAGAATAATTTTAGTGGCCTTACACAAGGCATCCCATTGTTGCAGGGTTAGTTCGTTTACTGGCATCAGAGGATGAATTCTGGCTGCGAACAAGGCTTCGTTGGCATAAATATTCCCAACGCCTACAACGACATGACTATCCATCAAAAATAGTTTCACTGCTAATTTTTTATTTTGAGCTTTTTGAAATAAATATTTTCCGGTAAAGCTAGAGCTTAGCGGCTCTGGTCCTAGTTTAGAAAGAAGTGGATGAAGCATGGGATCTTGTTCTGTCCA
>CAZXFO010000301.1:0-2994 GCA_964639745.1 uncultured Coxiellaceae bacterium
GTATTACAGGAAATGGGGTTGGATACTGTTGAAGCCAATAAAGAATTAGGTTTGCCAGTTGATTCAAGGGATTATTATCTTGCAGCTCAAATTTTACGAAATAAAAACATTAATCACGTACGCTTATTAACAAATAATCCACTTAAAATTGAGGGATTGAAGAAATATGGAATTAATGACGTCGCTCAAGAAAAAATGCCTGTTTTTATTAGTGAACAAAATAAACATTACTTAACTACCAAAAAAGACAAACTAAACCATTTCATTAGTTTTTAAGGAACCGTTATGTTGAATTCAGAAATTAAACTTGCGATTGTCGTTAGCACCTTTAACCAAGAAGTAACCGAAGGGTTGCTTGAAGGAGCATTATCAGCATTAATGGAAGCTGGAATAAGTAAAAATCATGTCGAGGTACATAAAGTCCCAGGCGCTGTTGAAATCCCTTTAACAGCCAAATTACTTGCTCTGAGGAATAAATTTCATGCCATTATTTGTTTAGGCGCTGTGATTCGTGGTGAGACAACCCATTATGACTATGTCTGCCAACAAGTCAGCCAAGGCTGCCAGCAAGTCATGATGGAATTCAATATTCCTGTAATTTTTGGGGTATTAACCACAGAAAATGATGAACAAGCCAAAGCTCGCTCATCAGATGATAAAAGCATGAATAAGGGTAGAGAAGCAGCACATGCAGCCATACATATGGCTAATTTAGTTGAAAGATTGCAGGTGTAAGCATCGCATAAAATATGCTAATATAAGCCACTTAATAATGGAGCTGCTATGCAAAGACTATTTCTTTTCTCGCTCATTTTTTTAACTTTTTTTGGGCTTTTAGCAAGCACAGCTGAAGCTGCTCGCTTTGGCGGGGGCAGAAGTTTTGGTATGCAGCGTTCAATAGGCAATTATTCACGCTATCAACAGGCTGCACCCAGAGCTATTCCTGCTCAACGAGCACCTAGAAACAACTGGGTAGCTCCATTAGCTGGATTAGCTATAGGTGGATTATTGGCTTCACTTTTTATGGGACATGGTTTAGGCACAGGCATTTTAACTTGGCTAGCATTAATAGGCATTATTAGCTTCATATGGAATATAGCTAAATCAAAATCAGCAGCCACACAAAATAATCATCATTCTTACTCAAGACAAGGCAATATCATAGATGTACAGCCCTATACTGCTGATTACAGCCATACCCAAACAAGCGGATTTAACCCTGAAATATTTTTAAGAGATGCTAAAGTTCAATTTATTCGCTTACAAGCAGCATATGACACCAAAGACCTAAATGACTTGTGTGAGTTTACAGCCCCTGAAGTTTTTGCTGAAATCCAAATGCAATTACAAGAACGTGGTGATGTATTTAATCGAACAGAAGTCGTGTCTTTGGAGGCTGAGCTTCTTGATTTAGCAACAGAAGCCAACAATATGTTAGCCAGCGTTAAATTTTCAGGCATGATTAAAGAAGCAGCTGATGCACCCGCTGCCTTTTTTGCTGAAATCTGGCATTTTAGAAAAAGTAATTTAGGCAATAAGTGGATAGTAGCAGGCGTACAACAGGCATAATAGAGGTCAGCTCATCTTAAATATAGAGTGGGCTTATTTTTGAGGATTTTCCTATGAAAAAATCCTTACCTTCTTATCTAAATTTCGATAAAACAAAATACTCCTGGAAAAAAGATATAGACTATCGCGCCCACCCGGAGGCATACAAGATTGGCAAGGGCGAGCAGGGTGTATTAATTTGCGAGCCTTATAAAAGCGAAATAGTCATTCATTGGCGCTTTAAAACCCCCGCCATTGCCAAGCAAAGTAGTAAAAAAATTCTATCCTTATTTCGTGCTTATTTAAAAGAGAATGACTTGGTTGGTGCTGATATGGCTCGAAAATTTCTCCAAATGGGTTTCACTCGTGCTAGACGCTATGCTAATTATAAAGCTGGAAAGAAATATGATAAAGATAATGATTATAAGATTAACAAAAAAGGTACGGGCGATCCTAGTAAAGCAGAATCAGCACAGATATTTTATTTAGCCTGGCAGAAAGCAGAAAATAATCTAAAATATAAAAAGCTTAAAGAGAACTGGAAAAAACAATTCGGCTAATTAATGGAGTCTTAAATGAAAATATTAATAAAAGATTTGCCTAGCGTAAGCTTCACACCAGAAATTGATATTAATCCAAAATACATTATTCTTCACTGCATAGGCTACGACTCGAAAAAAGCTTTAGATCTTTTAACAAAACCAACCAATGAAGGCGGGGCTGGAGTTAGTGCTCATTATTTCATTGAAGATATCCAGTTACGATTTTTAAGTGAAGATACTGCTTATCCTATCTACCAACTTGTACCTGAAACTAAAAAAGCTTGGCATGCAGGTATTTCTTCGTGGCGCCAAGATAAAAATTTAAACTCTTGCGCACTTGGCATTGAATTTAATTCTCCTAATTACGCTAATGCTATGGAGAAAAAGCCGGATGACGAACTGAATTGGCTACATTTTGAAGAATTCGGTGATGATCAAATTAAGGCGGGCATTGAATTGCTTAAACAACTTATTCAAAAATACAATATTGCCCCAGAGTGTATTCTTGCCCACTCTGACATCGCCCCTTGGCGCCAGGCTGATAGCGAAGTGGTTTTAGGCAAAACCGACCCAGGATCTAAATTTCCCTGGGAGAAATTAGCTCGCGCTGGAATTGGTGTATGGCCAAAAAATGAAAGAACACGCACCACGAAGCTTGACCTAAGCGTTGAAAACGCCCAGCAATTACTTTCCACATATGGATATGCCGTAGACGTTACAGGAACTTTGGATGAGAAAACCAAATACGCTTTAAGAGCTTTTCAGTGGCATTTTGTACCTGACCAGTGCGATGGAAATATTATTGAAAGAACTATTATTCGACTTGAAAACTTAATAGATAAACAATATCAGTATCAACCATTACAAAATTCAAACTTTGACAATGAAATGAAAAAAGCTTATC
>CAZXFO010000302.1:0-7229 GCA_964639745.1 uncultured Coxiellaceae bacterium
ATATTATTGGGCTTGCAAAAAATATTTGGTAGAGAAAGAGTTTCAAAAATATCTAGTTTAGGCGCTCGACGTTCGGCAGATTTCCATATTGATTTGGATGAGTGTATTTTAATTATTGAATGTAAATCCACAGTAGGTGCATTTGCTGACCTATCTATTATGTCGCCTGCTCATGTAGCTAAGATTTGGACAAAATTATATAACGCTTGTAACCAGTGCGCTGCTTCAATAAACAATTTAGAGAATTCATCTAAACCGGTCATAGCCATTATTTTAGTGGCAACCCATATTACTGCCGAAGCGCTTCCATTCCAGGTTTTTGCATTTAGATCAAAAATATTTGATCGCTTAGGGATAGAACACATAGAGTTTTTATCATGGGATGCTTTGCAGCATGGACTGTCTAGAACTTCTATAAAAAAATTCACTGATAAGCTTATTGAAAGAATGAATAAAAAAGATGCCACAATAAATGAAGTGATGACATTTGACCTTGAAAGAGACGCACCAGCACATAATTATGAATACCTTAGAGAGCGAGAATACGATATTTGGGGAAAGAACTGTGACTAATTTATTTTTAATAAAGTAATTTACTATTTATTTGTCAAATTGCACTACGCAATCCTGCTTCGCTTGCAAACCAGCCTTCAACATCCTGTCTCAGGCGTTCGACGGCGCGAAACATGTTTCGCGAAAACTCCGTCTCACCCTTGTCCGAACTGCAAAGAAGAGCGGCAGGAACTATTCGGTACTTCCTGTACCACACCACTCCCTGCGCTCGGGCTGACCTTCGGTCATTCAAAAACGGCTGTCCTGCCGTTTTTGTGAACCCGCTACGCGTCTTCAATTCTACTGTCTCATGAATTAAAAATGGCCTCAAGTCAGCCTCAAAAACTTGGTGCTGACGGGATTGAATCTGGGTCTATCACTTTCTTATAATCTTCTGCGACGATAGGGACGATTATGCTTCAATCGTATCTGAGGTGTGAAATTATTCAGATTTGGAGTTAGTGATGGACGAGATGAGCTAAGGCCTTCGATTGTGTTTCTGAAGTTTTTGATGAGATCGGAGAAATAATCTCTTTCCACCGTCATTTCAAGTTTGAACACAATGAAACCAGCTCGCGAAAATTCTAATATATTTGCTTGACCATCTATGCCTTGAGGAAGTAGACACCAAAGCATAGGCTCATCTTTGCCAAAATCAAAGAAAACAGGTGTTGGGCAATTAAGCCAATCTCTAAATAAAGCGCAATCGTTCCATAAAACTCTATAAATATTACGCACGGGCGATTTAGGATCGGATACGTAGGCTACTTTCATTAAAGATTCAAAAAATTTTGTTTTGTCTTTTTTCCTGCGTGTACCATCTATAACCCAAACTAGTTTTTCATAAAAGTCATTACGAGCTTGGCGCTCTTCAGAGTTGAGGTGTGAATGTTGAAATTCGATAACCCAATTTTTAATAGTCTTAACATCTGCAATATGCTTCTCACCACTTTCAGCTGTATGAATGGATTCTTGCCAATCAGTAGGAAAATGGTTCTTCCAACTGCGATGCCACTCGGTTTCTTTTTCCCACCAAGGGTCACATATTCTTTTTCCTTTATGTGCCCAATGATGCATTTTAATATCTCCACATTTTGCTATCGTCTGGCTACTACATATTTCGCACTGTCCTACAACACCAGGTTGAGCTTCATTGCGTTCTCCATTTACTAGTGAATATTTCATAAATACCTATTATTTTAAGTTGGATACTAAGTTTTTTAACTAACAATTTTAAATCCCTTGACTAAGCCAATGATAAAAACTGTTAGACTAAGGAATTCAATAATTGTTATTAGGAAATCCCTAGGAAATATATCGGAATAAATTCTTTTTTCAAATTCAGCAAGGCTGATTTGATCATTTGTTAACAATAAAAAATCTTTATCTAAATTTTCTCCTTTTTTATGTGTCTGCCATTTTGATAATTTCGTAGCAATATATATTAATATTAGTCCAGCTATGAATGATATTCCCATGTGCATCATGCCCAACTTAAAAGCTTTGCATTCTTTGAATTTAGAGGTTAAGAGGGTAACAAGACTCACCAGGCCGCCTGAGTTTAATATGAATAGCCAGTTATATAGGAGGTCAGATATAGTGCGTGACTTATTATTGAAGTAGTCTCCATGTGATCTATAAGACCATACAATCTCCTTTTTATCGGATTCTGGAAGATCACTCCATTTTTCATTGTTTTTAAAAGCTGATTCTGAATTATTAGATTTGTTTAGGCCCATAAAACTGTTGTCCTTTTTCAATTACATAAAGATTAGTCATAATAAAATATGTCAAGATAAGTTTTCTCCTCCATGGCCATGCTTATAAGCAATTTTCTTGTTAATTTCTTTTCCGGGTGAAAGTTTTTTAAACTCATTATATTTATTGATATTCTTATTTCTGAAATAGTATAGGCATATAGTACCTAATATGGCGGTTAGGTATGGGAAATCAATAGATGAAAAAATATAGTTGCAATATGATGATGAGGAGAAATGTTTAAAGAATGGGGGAAGTTTTACTTTTGAATAGTATGATATTAGGCAGATAGCTATAGTAATTAAAAACCAATACTGTAATTGAAAATGTGGTGCCATTTTTGCTGGGCGATGTGCAGTAAAGTAAAAATGTATATTTTCGCTGTCATCTTCATTTAAAAATTGTCGCTCTATGTTTGCTATAATTGCCAAATTTCTATTGAACCAATAAGCGGCATTTTCAATATGCGCTAACATCCATACGATGGCAATTATTGCGATAGTATATGTAGTAGTTATCGGGATAACTTTAGCTTTTGTAAAAATTATAGTAGCAATAGCACCGAGTAATATAACAATAGATTGCCATATAACTTTAATTGTGCTGCCTATGTCATCCCATGCTTTATCAAATAGATGCAATAAAAACTCTTTTCTTTCATCCATGATATTTTTCTCCTTATATTAATTTCTTTGCATTATTTCGAAAATTACTTCTCACTCCGCGTCCGTTTGATTAAGTAGTGCGGCGGGAACTATTCGGTACTTCCTGTACCTCACCACTCGCCATGTTCGGGCTGACCTTTAGTTGTTCTAATGGCTAAAATTTTGCTTGGCTAGCAAGTTATCGTAGCACCCTAAATGGAAGGTTTGGTGAGGTTAAAGGGCGAACAATAGGTCAAAATATAAGTCTTTGAATTTATGGCATTTAAAATAAATTTTTTCTATTATACTTCTAAAGTGATTAGATAAAATGGGGCCCAAATGAGTCAGTCGCGTGAAGCTAATAATTTATCTAAAGTTATTAAATGTTGGATTTATGTGCCTGTGGCTGATCACGACATTAATGATCAAGCTGATAAGTGGCAGGAAGCTCAAGCAGTAAGATGGTTTGGAGTTAAAGGGGTAAAGAGAGAATATCAAATTATCAAGAGCCAAGCAGCATTTGCCTCATACGTTGACTCTAATTTACCAACGAAAGTATGTTTAAATAAAGTAGAAAAAAACGATATTTTATATGTTTACTGTCATGGTTATCTTGATCCACAATCTTTTAATTCAACGCGTGAAATTGGTGGATTAGCTTTAATAAATAAAAAGCATATCGAAGTTAGAATCTCACCCGCGCAGCTTGTCGATCATTTACATAAAGCTGGCCTAAAAGCAGATCACAAATTATTAAAATTGTTTTCATGTTATAGCTCTGAAATTGTTTGTGAAATATCAGGTTTGATGCAAAAGAAATGGCCTGGTATTGAGATACATGGCTATAAAGGTGAAACTATCCCCGCAGGGCCAAATTTTAGTAAGCTCGCTGGTTTGACACATAAAGAAGCTGAATTATATAGTTCTTTAGATGAAGAAATTACTAATAAAGTAAATAATGGAGATTTTAAAGCTAAAGCACATAGAGTAGAATACAAAAGCGGCCAACTACTTAATAAAGACCTCTCAGATTCGAAAGAAGAGGCAGTATCTGAGGAAAAAATTCTGAATGACCTTCTGTCGGAAGGTGTTGCAAAATTAAAGCTATAGAGGAGGTTGAGATGAATAATAGAAAAGATAATGAAGAATATAAAGAGCATGTACAGGAATCCGAGCATAAAGAAAATATATCTTTCTCCACTACGATGGCAGTGCAGTCATTAAAAAGTACTCTTAATTCTTCAACTTCATTTAATAGTGAAAGAATAAGTAAAGATGTTTTGTTGATTGTAGAAAGATTGAAGAATGATAAGGATTTTTTTGAGCTTGATTTGACAAATAAAAATTTTACTACAAATGAAAAGAAAATAATTTTTAATGCTTTAGCAGAAAATAGTACTGTTAACAAGGTCGTATTAAGTAATGTTAAATTTAATCTTACTGATGCGAAGAACTTTTATGATGCCTTTGAAGGGAAAAATAATACCTCGCTTAAATCTTTAGTTCTGAATAATAATCGTATTGATGCAGTGACTCTTGAATGGATATTAAAGACCCCATTAAGCTTAGATAAGCTAGTTTTAATTAATAATGATATCGGTGATGATGGGCTTACATTAATAGCAAATCTCGCAAAAGTAAAAAATTTAGGCTTGCAGCAGAATAGGGTAACTACTAAAGGTGTAGATGCTTTATTAAATTCTAAAAATGAGTTCACTCAACTTACTTATATATCATTAAAGATGGGTAATTTGTTTGGCTTATACCAGCCTTTAGAGAATAAAATTACATCAATGGAGAATAGTAAAGAAACTTTAGGACCCAAAATCAGCTTAAAGTAAAACTCTTTTATCACCCCACGTCCGTACCGCTAAAGAAGAGCGGCGGGAACTATTCGGTACTTCCTGTATTGCGGGAATTTTTGCTTCGCTGTGCAATCCTGCTTCGCTTGCAAACCAGCCTTCAACATCCTGTTTCAGGCGTTCGACGGCGCGAAACATGTTTCGCGAAAACTCCGTCTCACCCCACGTCCGTACCGCTAAAGAAGAGCGGCGGGAACTATTCGGTACTTCCTGTACCTCACCACTCGCTAACGCTCGGGCTGACCTTCGGTCATTCAAAAACGTATTGCGGGAATTTTTGCTTCACTTCGCAATCCTGCTTCGCTTGCAAACCTGCCTTCAACATCCTGTTTCAGCGAAAATGAGGGCGGGAACTATTCGGTACATCCTGTACCTCACCACTCGCTACACTCGGGCTGACCTTCGGTCATTCAAAAACGGCTGTCCTGCCGTTTTTGTGACCCCGCTACGCGTCTTCAATTCTGCTGTCTCATAAATGAAAAAAGAAAAGCCCCAAAAATGGGGCTTTTCTTTTTTATTGGTGGAGGCGGCGGGAATTGAACCCGCGTCCGCAAGCACTCGTCCTTTGGATCTACATGTTTAGCCGTATCATTTAATTTAACTACTCATCCCCCGACCGGCAGGGTGATTAAGCAGCGAGCTCTTAAGGTTTAGCGATTTGGCCTAGAGCAGACCCTATCGCGATCTTGTATAATATGACTCCTCATAGTCTACTTGCGTAGACTCCCGCCGTACAAGCACAACGGGTGAGAAGCTCGTTGCTACTGCGTATTAGGCAGCAGCTGCCAACGCGCCACCAAAGGTAGCATCGTTAGCAATGCGAGAGTTGCGTGATTTATTGGCAACTGTATGTTTTGTAACGTGTTTAAAGAGGTCGTTACACCTCCACATGCACCTCTGGCTTTGCAACCCACGTCGAAGCCAAGTCGCCCCCAGAATTAAGTATAGCAAGGCCCTGATTATATATTAGAGCTGCCACTGCCTACAACCTTGGGGTGTTTAGGTTTCTTATGCTATCTTATGGCCATTCAAACCAGGAGGAGTTTCCAATGTTTCCGAGAGAATTATTTGATGGCTTTTTAAAAGAATATAGCGACGAAGAAAAAGAGCTAATACAGCTGGATTTGGAAATCGGCAAAAAAATGGCTTTTCATAAAAAGAGCCCCGCAACACCTTCTGACCAACCTGTTTATTTAGCTACTGCAGGTGCTCCTGGAGCTGCAAAATCAACCACACTTTAAACCTATATCAGAGAAAATAAATTAGATAATTTTGTTTATGCTGACCCAGATCAAGTATCTTTAAAAGGCATGAATTTTACTTATAAAAGTTCGCTAACCAATTACGATTATGCCATTGCTCCCTCAAATCGCGCTGCTTTGAAGAAAGCTTATGAAAAATGGAGATGGGCTTCTAATTATCTATGTCATCAAATTTTGGAAGATGCTTATAATGCAAACGGGCCAGTGGGTAGTCGCTATTCGGTTGCGCACGGCACTACATCAACAAGCGAGAAAGTTGCCGATTTATATCCCAAACTAAAAAATCTGGGCTATAAAATAGTTTTATTGTTGTGCTATAGCCAGGATGAAGTCAGAAAGCAGCTGATCGAGCGTCGTGAAAATGAGCAGGCGTTTGTTCAGGTAGATCCTAATGAGGTTAAGAGCAAAGGCGACGATTTTCCTAAGCGATTTGATATTTATTTTGATGCTGCTACTGAAATTTCATTTTATTGGAATGCTGATTTAAAGCACGGTATGTTACCTAAGCCATGTGCAAAATGGGTGGCAGAAACATCAAAATTGGAAGTGTTGGATGAAGCTGGTTGGAGAAGTTTTTGTAGCCAATATCTTCATGATGTTAATAAATTAAAGATAAGTCCGTGCAAGAAGTTTGTTGATCTGGTTCCTAAAGACTTACTGGACGCTCAAAAATCTGCATCGACTGGATTGCAAACGTTTGGTTTGCTGGCTAATACATCGACTGGTTCCAATACTCAGCAAGAGCCAAAGAGTGAAGTATTGGGTACAAGTTTGCGGTGAGATCTTCCCCCGGCTGGAGTTTATCCTGTAAGGGCCGGGGTCAGAATGACAATAGCGCTGGTTTAGCACAGGAATTTGTGAAGGATTTAGTTGCGTACCTTAAAGATAAATTCCAACAGGGTTGGCATGACAGCATTTTCTTATATAGGTTATTTTCTTCGCTAGTAAATACTAAGGCGCCTGTCACCCAGAGCCTTACGAAGTGTTTAAGGCGTGGGTCCAGGTTTTAAGCATTGAAAGATGAACAAAGCAAAACCTGGATTCCACGTCCGCTTCGCGGACTCTGAATGACGATACTAAGCGCCTACTTTATTTCTTTTTACATTACACTTTGAAGCTCGCAACCAGACCCCGCACAAATTCTTGTGGTA
>CAZXFO010000303.1:0-6214 GCA_964639745.1 uncultured Coxiellaceae bacterium
TCTTAACTATACCTTTAATTTCTTCACCTTCATGGATATTTTCCAGAAGCGCAGCGCGTTCGACGCCAGTTTCAGCTTCTAGTGCAGCACGGCGAGAAACAACGATATTGTTACGTTTTGCGTCTATTTTAATAACTTTGAATTCAAATTCTTTACCTTCAAAGTATTCTGGATCTTTAATAGGTTTTGTATCGACTAAAGAACCGGGCAAGAATGCACGGATTTTATCGATTTCAACAGTAAAGCCGCCTTTAACGCGACCAGAAATAACACCTCGTACAGGTTGCTTGCTTTCATAAGCGCCTTCTAAACGGGCCCATGATTCATTACGTCTTGCACGTTCACGAGATAAACGAGTATTTCCAAAACCATCTTCCATGGTTTCTAAAGCGACTTTAATAGAATCACCGGATTTAACTTCGAGGTTACCGCGTTCATCGTAGAATTGTTCTATAGGGATATAACATTCAGATTTAAAACCAGCACTGACAACGACGTATTTACCTTCTATTCTATCCACTGTCGCTGTTACAATTGCACCTGGTGCTGTCGCCGCTTTTATTATGCTTTCTTCAAACAATTGAGCAAAATTTTCACTCGCCATTCGTATTTCCAACCTTTATAAAAAATAACACTGTTAGTTAATAATAAATCCCTTTCCTTCGTTATATAGCAAGGCGGTATATAACTAATTCCTAATTTCCGCTAATACTCGCTCAGCCACTTCTTCTGCTGTGAGATGATCGGTATTGATGCAAATTGCGTCTTCTGCTGGTCGTAATGGGGCTACCGGGCGCTCCTGATCTCGCTTGTCACGCTCCTTCAGCTCCTCTACGAGGTCGCCTAGGTTAACATTAATGCCCTTTTCCTTCAACTGATTGAACCGGCGCTGAGCCCGCTCTTCTGGGCTCGCTATTAGAAAAATCTTGATATCGGCGTCGGGGAAGACTACGGTCCCCATGTCCCTCCCATCGGCTACTAGGCCTGGGGCCTCCCGAAAAGCACGCTGGCGGTTTAGGAGCGCCTCGCGAACCGAGGCAAAAGCACCAATTTTTGAGGCGGCATTGCCCATTCTTTCAGTGCGAATAGTTTCGGAGACATCTTGCCCTTCAAGCAAGATACGCGGAAGTTCTGATTCTTTAGCAACGAATTGCACATCAAAAAACTCGGCTAAAACCTTTAAAGCAGTTTCATTATCTAATGAAACACCGTGCTTTTGTGCAGCTAAAGCGAGCACACGATATAATGCTCCGCTATCGAGTAATTTCCAACCTAACCGCTTTGCAATAATCTGGCTAACCGTACCCTTGCCCGTGCCGCTAGCACCGTCAACAGTGATTACAGGATATCTATGATCCATCCCCCTCACTCTCCTCTTCGGAAGCTAAAACAGCTACCCGCTCTAAGCTGACTAACATTTCGCCATTCGTTAAATTAATTAAACGGACACCTTGGGTATTTCGTCCCACCAGAGAAATTTCATCAACCGGCATACGGACTAATGTACCTTTATCGCTGATAAGCATGACTTCATCATGAGGGTTGATTTGTAAGGCACCAATAGCGCGACCATTACGTTCAGTAACTTGAATGCCTATAACCCCTTGACCACCGCGACCTGTCATACGGTATTCATCTATTGGGGTTCTCTTACCATAGCCTCTTTCAGTAGCAGTCAAAATATCGCCCTTGTCAGCAATAACGACCAAGGAAATAACTGATTGGCCTTCTTTCAATTTAACACCACGAACACCACGTGCAGTTCTACCCGTGCTTCGGACGCTGTCTTCTGAGAAGCGGATCACTTTACCAGCATCTGTAAACAACATAATGTCTTGGGTGCCGTTCGAAATATCAACACCAATTAGCTTATCTTCGTCAGCTAAATCGATAGCAATGATACCGCTGCTACGCGGGCGTGAAAATTCAGTTAAATCGACTTTCTTGACCACCCCTTTTGCTGTCGCCATGACCACGTGTTTATCAGCAGAATACTCACGAACAGGCAATATCGCATGAATTTTTTCGCCTTCAGCTAATGGCAAGAGGTTAATAATCGGGCGACCACGTGAATTGCGGCTACCTTCAGGTAATTGATAAACTTGGAGCCAATAAACTTTACCGTAATTAGAGAAGCACAGAATAGTATCATGCGTACTCGCAATAACTAATCGCTCAATAAAGTCTTCTTCTTTAACGGCTGTAGCAGACTTACCTTTACCACCACGGTGTTGCGCTTGATAGATATCTAATGGCTGAGTTTTAACATAACCAGCATGTGACATGGTGACAACCACATCTTGCTCAGGCACTAAATCAATAATATTGACGTCGCCTTCGCTTTCTACAATTTCGGTGCAACGATTATCACCAAATTCTTGTTTGATCGCTAAAAGCTCGTCGCGAATAACTTGCATTAAGCGAGTAGGCTTTTCTAAAATTTCATTTAAATCAGCAATACGAACTTGCAAGGCTTTATATTCTTCAATGATTTTATCTTGCTCTAAAGCAGTCAGTCGATGCAATCTCATCTCTAAGATCGATTGTGCTTGCTCAGCAGATAAGCGATAACCTTCTTCATTTAAGCCGTAAGTTTGCGGCACTTGAGGCATCCATTCTGGATGAGCCTCAGCCCGGGTTAAAATTTCACGAATGATAGAAGAAGGCTGCCACAATTTTTGGGTTAATTGGGTTTTTGCTTCCTGGCTATCTTTGGCTTTCTTAATAAGCTGAATAACTTCATCAATATTAGTTAAAGCGATAGCCAAACCTTCTAATATATGAGCTCGTTCACGAGCTTTACGCAAATCAAAAATGGTGCGGCGAGTAACTACTTCACGACGATGGCTAATAAAAGCTTCTAATAGTTCTTTAAGGTTAAATAGCTTAGGCTGGCCGTTAATTAAAGCCACCATATTAACGCCGAAGAAACTTTGCAGCTGGGTTTGAACGTATAAATTATTTAAAACGATTTCTGCATTTTCACCGCGTCTTAATTCGATAACAACCCGCATACCCTGTTTATCAGATTCATCACGTAAGGCCGTGATACCTTCTAGTTTTTTCTCTTTGACTAATTCAGCAATACGCTCAATTAAGCGAGCCTTATTCACTTGATAAGGTAGCTCAGTAATAACAATTCGTTCTTTACCACCCTTCTCATCTGCATTTTCTACATGAGCTTTACCACGTATAACTAAACGCCCACGACCAGTTTTATATGACTCAATAATGCCACTTCGGCCATAAATCATACCGGCTGTTGGAAAATCTGGACCTGGCACATGGCGAATAATTTCTTCTAATGTCAGTTGCGGCTGATCAATAAGCGCAATACAAGCATTGATTACTTCAGTCAAATTGTGGGGAGGAATATTGGTAGCCATACCGACCGCAATACCTGAAGAACCATTAACCAACAAATGTGGGATTTGAGTAGGTAAAACATCTGGAATGAATTCTGATTCATCGTAGTTAGGCGAAAAATCAACAGTCTCTTTATCGATATCTGCCAACAAACTATGAGCAAATTTTGACATGCGTACTTCGGTATAACGCATAGCAGCTGGAGCATCTCCATCGATAGAACCAAAGTTACCCTGACCATCGACAAGTACATAACGCATACTAAAAGGCTGCGCCATGCGGACAATTGTTTCATACACAGCTGCATCACCATGAGGGTGATATTTACCGATAACATCACCAACCACACGAGCGGATTTCTTATAAGGTTTATTCCAGTCATTGCCTAACTGATACATCGCATAAAGCACGCGACGGTGAACAGGCTTTAAGCCATCTCTAACGTCTGGCAAAGCACGCCCAACAATGACGCTCATTGCATAATCGAGGTAAGATTGTTTTAGTTCGCTCTCAAGACTGACGCGTTCAATTTCTTTTGCAGCTGGATTATTTTCCATAGGGACCTTATACCTAACTTTGCATTATTTCCGGTTTTAAAACTAACGGATTGTATCATAGAAAAGGCATAAAAATGTATACAAAATATGGCCTTACTCGCAGGTAGTTTCTATTGAGGCAAACACCCCAAAAGCAAATAAGAGCTCAAACATGGAACATAAACAAAAGACCGCTGATGTATGATGATAACTCATTGAATAATATATAAATTAAAGAGTTGGAGGCCTTTAAACCACTATAGTGTCTTAACCATTCTTTAGTAAAGAGATTCCCTTGAAAAGACGAGACAATGCTTATCCCACGCATACCGTGAGCATGGTCTAAACTCTAGCATCCAATAAGCGTATATTTTTTTTCACTTTTACCGTTCTTTAGTTCTTTTTGATTAATCATCAAATATAAACCCTAATTCTGCCTATAATTAAAACAAACCATAGCATTTATCGGGTGAAGCCATTAACATACTGGCTCGCCGCACCAAAAGCACAATAAGAGGAGGCGTTATGTCCAGGTCTAATTTTAAACCCAGCGAGCAATTACACGTCAGTTTAAACTCTGATTCAGAGCTAAGGATTTCTAATCGTGCTCCTACTAATATTGGTCCGCAAGGAGCGCATGCTTCTGCTTATCATCTGATTGAAATGCTGGTTAAATCGATTAGCGGCTACTCTAATGTGGAAGAGGCTGCCAAAAGGTTGTTTTCTTTTTTTAGTGATTTAAAAGGGACACTGGAATACGACAATGCTGCTTTAAAAGATTTTTTAAAAGAGCATAAGCCTAGTGCTCAATACAAGTTAATTTTTAATAACTATGAAGAAGGCTTAGAAGCAAGAAACAAAGACTTAGAAAATATTATCGATCAAGCAATAGATAAAATTAATCTTTTGATAACCACAAAAAAAACCAATGCCCAGAATGCGGAGCAAATTAAAATCTTAATCCTTAAGGGCAGTAAAATTCCTCTGACTTCCCTTGAAGAAAAAATATTATCCAACGTCAATATTGATACGCTATGCCAAGAAGTAGATAAAAAATTTAATCTCGACAACTCTAATGAAATTATTCAAGAATTGGCTGCAACCTATTTAACTATTAGAAATAAAATCCCCTATACCGCATTTCCTTCTGAAGGCAATTTATCCTCTCTTCAAAATGAAGGCGCCATTATTAAAGCAGCCTGTCAGAAACTCGCAGAAATAAACCGAAGCCTAGAAGAAAAACCAGTTTCCGAGAAGAGCAACCTCAACAAAAAATCAAATGAAATAGCTCAGCAAATATTAAATACTTTTTGGCATCCCAAGATACCCAATGAAGACCTAATCGATTTAGACGACCCCCAACAAGAAGCCGATTGGGCGAAGCTTGTTAAAAAGAAATATACTGCGGGCACTCAGCCTAGGAATAATGATTTAAATATTCTTTGTAATGTAGCGAGCAATCATTTAGATTTAATTGCCAAGTGCTTCCCTCATTTCACAGACAATGAAACGCTAGAAAAGATGATATACAAGAAGTTCATTAATTTAATTGCCACAAACGGCAAAATTTCTGGGGTACAGGTGGGCTGGGATCTGGACAAAACCGCTGCTGATAAGCTGTCAGCGATTATTCATAAAAAACTCTTTGCGCTCGGCATTTATCAACCACCCAGTCATTCTAATTCACAAAAAACGTCGTCGAATGAAGACTCAGGCAGTACCACACCCGAAAGCAAGAAAGGCACAACAACAGCCGCTATTACTGAAAGCCTAAGAACGCTAACCATACACGATGATAGTGGCAATAAGCAAACTATACTCGATTTAAACGAGAGCGATTTAGATAGTAGAGACGACTCCGATTATACCGGTACGCCCTCTGAGATTCATAAGGGCGCTAGCAACCAGGATAGTGATAGTGACAAAAAAGACTCGCCCCACAGAAAAGGTATGGGATAAACCATGAAATATATTATAAAAGACCAAATACCTACTATTGTTATCAACGGGAAAAATAATTTCCCCAATAGAACAGATGTCGACATGCGGGCGATTGCTCTTGTGATAACCAAATATATGGATACCTTGGTTAAGGAAAATAACAGCAACGATTTAATGGTTCGAGAAGGTTTGCATTCTGTTACTAATAGTACGGATACTGATAAAGATAGCACTGCCAGAAGAGCCATACGCAATTTTTGCCATTCCAATGTTGAGTTTGTTAAAAATGAATTTAGCCATGAATTAGAAAAAATAAAGCCCGATGATAAAGGTGAATATATAAACGACTATGTTGAAATAGTGGCTTCACT
>CAZXFO010000304.1:0-4032 GCA_964639745.1 uncultured Coxiellaceae bacterium
TGCGTCCCTGAGCGTAGCTACCCGCGATCCTGAACGTAGCCGCGTGTCATTCTGACCCCTGTAGGGGGAAGAATCTGATGAGCCACTTATAAGGCTTTGAGATCCTTCGCCAGGCTGTAGTTATCCTGTAAGAGGACGAGGTCAGGATGAAAGTGGGGGCTAGTTAATATGTTGGGTTGTAACCCAGGAATTTGCCAATGTTGTCAGGTTACAACCTAGGATTTATTCCACAATGCGAATGTTTTGAAACAATCATATACCTTTCCGAAGATTTTGTTACCTTCGCAATCATTTTTGAACGCATCTCAGCTTTTGCGATGATTTTTTTACGTATCTATGCTATGCTTTTATTACGAATATGGTGTATTGCGATTGTTTTGTTACAAGGGCAGGCGCTTTAATACCAAATAGTCTGTTTACGCGTATTTTATTACAATGAAGGGCGGTTATGGATAGAATTCCAATAGGTTATAAAGCTATCGAGGAAATCATAGGATATCGCGGTATCCCTCATTATCGAGAATCTTATGTTGTTTTGAGAGGAAGAGGGAAAACAATAATAGATGGGGATCATGAGCTTCATCTATACCTAAAAACCTATGCGCTAAAGAATGAAAAAGATCTGCTAGAGAATTTGGAATTTGGATTAAAACACGAAGGTATAAATTTAGCGCTCATTGAGGCTCTATTTAAAACAATTGAAAAAAAGCGCGTTATAGAACACATTAAAAAACAACCCACTGGTATTTATTCAAGAAAGATTTGGTATTTATACGAGTTTCTCATGAATGAGTCGTTACCGATTAAGGATTGTCAACGGCTTAAGCACGTAAATCTCGTTAATAGTAAGGATTATTTTACAGCTCCTGCTTTAGTAAGCCCCCGGCATGCCATTAATGATAATTTGCTAGGTAATAATAAATTTTGTCCAATTGTACGTCGAACTGGAAAAATTGAGGCTTACATAAATTTGAATCTTGATAATAGAGTTAGAAAAATTTTAGAAAAATACGATTCTCGACTTATTACAAGAGCAAGTAATTATCTTTATACGAGGGAAACGAAATCGTCATATGAAATTGAAAGAGACAAACCTGATCAAAATAGGATTTCTAGGTTTGTTGATTTGTTGCAAAATGCATCATCTATAACAAATTTATCAAAAGAGAAGTTAGTCGAATTACAGAATGTTATTGTTGACCCTCGATATAAGGACTCTGATTATCGTCAGAATCAAAACTATGTGGGTGAAAATTTAATAGGTTATCAGCAAAAAATTCATTATATTTCTCCAAGGCCGCAAGATGTTCCAGATTTAATGCAAGGATTGTTGAATTCATTAGATAGAATGAGTTTGGCAAATCTGAACCCTGTTATTATTGCGGCAGTCATTTCTTTCGGATTTGTATTTATTCATCCTTTTGAGGATGGGAATGGGAGAATCCATCGGTTCTTAATACATTACATACTAGCCAGGAAGGGTTTTACACCTATGGATTTGGTCTTTCCTGTATCTTTTGTCATACTTAAAAATATGCGTAATTATGATGGTATATTAGAATCTTTTTCTAAGCCTTTATTGCGAGCTTTGACAGATTACAATTTAGATGAAAATGGTGTTTTAACAGTTAACCAAGAAAGTAAAAGTTATTATCAATATCTTGATTATACAAGAATGGTTGAGTATCTCTTTGAGTGTATTGAGGAGGTGGTAAATCACCAAATCGAGAGCGAATTGGAATTTCTAGTAAGTTACGATAAAACAAAAAAAGCCATGCAGGAAATTGTAGATATGCCTGATCAAAAGCTAGATTTGTTTATTAAATCTGTATTAGAAAATAATGGAATTTTATCGGCAAAAAAAAGAAATCGTTATCCTGAATTGACTGCTGAGGAAATTGACGGTCTAGCCCAGGTAGTTAATGCTATGATGCATAAACCAAAATAATCTTGTGCTTATTCTAAAAACTTCTCAATAAAGCGCATTCAATGATAGAGCTGTTGTACTTGTGTGTATCAACTGAATTTTTCGCAACCATCACCTATGGTAAAAACTTCGACTCCACGCCTGTTGCACAGGCTTTGGGCGGCCTGCCCTGAAGGGCGGGATTGGTAAGTAGTAGCAAAAAAAGCAACAAATTGCTCCATGAAACAAGCTATTTGCTGTAATATCAATAACTTGGTTAAATTATGTCTTAATACTGCCTTAAGTTGGACAGGCTATACTTACCATATACAGTAAAGGTGAACATTATGAATTCAAACAAAATACTTCCTGAATCAGAAGGCCTGAATGAAGATAACGATGAGCTTAAACCAGAAGAAGCTCGCCGTCAGTTTTGGCAACAAGCTAATTACATAAATTGTTTTAAAGAGCCTATCAAAGGAATTCTAGCTAACTCTGTAGAAAATGAGGTTACATTTATATTTGATAATCCATCAGAAGAAGATAAAGCTAGAAATCTAAGCTTGATGAAAGAAATGTATTTAGATGATATCGAATTTAAAGAGATGGGTGATACGAATAATATCCTTCAGGTTACCAGTAGAGGTAAAATCGTAAACTTTTCTAATAGGCAGCCCAGTAATAATGAATTACGTGGCGTACTTTTAGTTAATGCCCTTGAGAAAATAAAAGAAAAGAATCCTAATATCACTTTATATGAGGCTATCAATAGCATAACTAAGAATCCTGAAATAACAAATTGGCACTATTTGAAATATTCAGTGAAGGCATTTGTAGTCGGCTATAATGAAGCTTGGGAAGAAGCGAAAGTATTAGCAAAAGTTTTAATGGCATATGTTGCCGAGGCCCAAAAAATTAGTGCTACTGAAAAGCAAGTATTTATAGCGCAACTCGACGATCATTATCTTGGTAAAAACTTGAAGCCTCACGAGATAAAAAATCTTCAGGATCAAGCAGAACAGCTTATTTCTCGATATGTAGATAAAATAAAAATTGAAAAGCCAGGTCTAAAAGGTCGCCTCCCTGAAGAAGATCAGCAGTTGGTTGATCAGCTCAGAGGGATATTTACGGCTCAAGCTCCAACGCTTAACGTCGAGGCATATGAAAAATTAAAAAATGAATTTATTAATAAGTTGTCTTTCCCTGAGGAAGCTCGACTAGAGGAATTATTAAATAATAACTGGTTAGAGATCAGCAAGATATGTATTAATAATCCCTCACCTACAGAAGAAGAATTAAGCAAATGGCGAGATGAGCAATATGAAAGATTAAATTTTGCTGTGTGGCAAAAGCTACCTGTTAATCGTCGCTATGAGTATGCAATTTCTCAGTTAACTCAAACAAGAGAAGCTCTAAGTACTCGCAACGGTGATATAAAACAAAATGCGCTACATATCGCTGCGATAAATAATTTAATGGATAAAGCCGAAATAGTTAAAAACTTATATGCTGATAGCATAGAAACATTGAGTGCAGTCCTCTTTCAAACTAACCGTGTATTGAAATATCCTGCTTCAATGCAGTATCAGAAAGATTATGAAAAATTAATTCACAAAGTTCAGCGACATGGTTGGGGAAAAATGATAGCCGGCGCTATGTTAGCTGTGCTAGGTGTAGCAGTGATTGGGTTATGCTGCGCAACCGGATTTGGGGCATTAGCCTTGCCTGTTTTAGCGTGGGGATTGAGCTATTTAGTCGGCGCTGGTGTTTTTGGTGGGTTGGCTTCTGTCACGGGCGTTGGATTGTTTTCTAAAGGACTACAGCAGAATAAGGCAATGAGTGAATTGGCAAAAGATAGCCAGCTGTTATTAGGGGATGTCAAAGGCCAAAATCCTGATTATCAAGCAGGCAAAAAACTTCGTTAATGGCGCTCTTATAGAGCGTCATGTTCTTTAATTCTGCCTTAAGCTTAGGTACGGTATAATACCTCACATTTTAAACAGGTAATGGTGATGAAATCTCATAAAATTCTTCATGAAGAAAAAGCAGCGAATGCTATTAGCTATGTTTTTACTCCGCAAAGCGATGCACTGCAAGCGAGCCCTAATCGTGTTTGGATCGAATAT
>CAZXFO010000305.1:0-3256 GCA_964639745.1 uncultured Coxiellaceae bacterium
TGAAAAAATCATTAATTAAAAATTTAGCTGAAATACAGGCTTTCCCAATTAATACATTATTAGATATGCGTTATAAGCGTTTAATGTCTTATGGTGCTTAGTGCTGCTTTAATATTTTGTTGCTAGTGAAGAGCAGTTAATTCAGTATTAGTATTTAAAAGCTATCTATGCATGGTCTTAAGATTACCTTAAGCTTTTGCCCATAAAATAGTTCATTTAGCCATAAACACACATGAGATTACTAATGGGCATACTAGACCTAAAGCCAAAATTAATATCCACCCTACAAGAGGCCCAAAAAAATTTAAAACCATTGCAGAATA
Organism: uncultured Coxiellaceae bacterium; assembly: GCA_964639745.1. GTDB lineage: Bacteria > Pseudomonadota > Gammaproteobacteria > DSM-16500 > DSM-16500 > JABDGC01. The sequence continues at coordinate 324 of CAZXFO010000305.1, forward strand.
GTAAGACTGAAAGTGTAGCCTTTCACAGCAATGAAATTGCCTTATTTTTTGGTGTCTTGGAAAAGGCTTATGGCACTATCAGCATTACGAATAGAAAAGAGTGTGGCAGAATAATTCAGAATCACATCCAAAGTAAAATCCAGCCCCCTTTTACCACAGAAAAGCGTGACGCTTATGCTAAAAAGCTGCTCTCCATAACAGTGGTAGATGAAGAAACTGCAAATCTTGCTAGAATCGTTCTCGAAGTCGTTAATCTCCACGCTGCTGCACAAGATGCAATAAAAGGCATACCAGCGGTAGGCAAGAAAGCTGCACGTAAGCTACAAATTGTTGTTGCGGCTAAAGAGGAATTAGAGAAAGGGCTCAATCAGTATGAAGCTAAAATATCACCTAGCAAGAAAGTAAAACCTGCAGTTACCCTTAAGCCAAAATTGCCTCAGCTCGAGACCAAGGTGAGTGATACAGGAAACGCTATTTTTGCTGCTAAATTTGCTGAACTAGATAAATTTAAAGCTGCATATCATGAATTGATGAAGGCTGCTGAGCCTTTAGGCAAGTTAAAGGAATATCAAAAAGAAAAAACAAAACAAAGAAGAAGTAATTCAAAGAAAAATCCACTCACAGAGATTAAAGAGAAAAAAGAAAAGCTATTGCAATTTCGCCAGAATATTCAAAGCCAATATCTGCCTTTGCAACAAAATATTGAGACTAGTTTGCAGCAATTAGGTCAGCAGGTTTTAGTGCTTCAAAATGATATTCAACAGCTTAATCAAAAAATCAAAGATGAAGCAACTGAAGCGAAGAAGTCTGAAATATGTAACGACTGGTCAACTATTAATAAGTCAAAAATCACACTAGAGCAAAATTTTAATGAGGCAGCAAAAAACTTCGCTGCTCTTATCCAGCATGCAAGCTATTTCAAGATAAATTTTCCAGAATTATATGTCTTGCATGACAAGATAGATAAACAATTGAAAGCGTTATTAGAACAAAAAGCCACATTAGATAAAAATATGACTCCATTCCAAAGTCAACTCAGGACTGGCTTTGTTACAAAATATTCACATCAATTTGCAGAATACCTTAAGCAAAGAGCTAGCCAATACAAGTTTCGTGATTTCTTTTCCCGTATTTTTGCCTTCTTTTTTGGTTGGTTGGGTTATAAAACAGAGAAAGCAAAGCGCTTGCATTATATTGAAAATGACTTGAAGCCAAGGTTAAAACTTTATGAAGAAAATGGTACTGCTGAATCTCAGCAGGCGGTTGAGAGTGTGTTTAAAACCGGATTAACTATTTTTAAGCCCCGTTCCAACGCTGGTGCTTCTTATCAAAAATCTTTAAAAAATTTGCTTTCAACTGCGCAAGCTGAATTTATCGAGAATAGTCGTATAAGTTTGCACAGATAAACATATTTATAATGTAAACTAGTGCGTTTTGTTTAGAAAATAAACCATTTTTAGCTAACGAGTTTCGCTATTTAGTCCTCTAGGCTATAATCCTGCCCATGACTTTTAAACTGCAAGCTAATTTCAAACCTATGGGCGATCAGCCCACTGCTATTGCTGCCTTAACTCAAGGCATTAGGCAAGGTCTCACTGCACAAACTCTTTTAGGGGTAACCGGTTCAGGTAAAACTTTCACTGTCGCGAATGTAATAGAAGCCATACAACGACCCACGCTTATTTTAGCACCTAATAAAACCTTAGCGGCTCAACTTTACGGTGAAATGAAAGAATTTTTTCCTAAAAACGCTATTGAATATTTTGTTTCATATTACGATTATTATCAGCCAGAAGCTTATGTTCCTTCTAGCGATACCTATATCGCAAAAGATGCTTCTATTAATGACCATATTGAACAAATGCGTTTATCAGCTACCAAAGCTATTTTAGAAAGACGTGACACAGTGATTGTAGCTACAGTTTCAGCTATTTATGGTTTGGGTGATCCGCAATCCTATTTAAAAATGGTTATGCATTTAGACCGTGGCGATAAAGTCGATCAACGCACCATTTTGCGACGCTTGACTGAATTGCAATATACGCGAAATGATGTTGACTTGGTTCGTGCTACTTACCGTGTCCGCGGTGATGTTATCGATGTCTATCCAGCTGAATCAGAAAAAGAAGCTGTTCGTATCGAGCTTTTTGAAGATGAAATAGAAAATTTATCTTACTTTGATCCTTTGACCGGAGAAGTATTGCGCCGTGTACCGATGTTGACTATTTATCCTAAGTCACATTATGTAACGCCACGCGAGACAGTTATTGATGCTATCGATTATATTAAAGCCGATCTTAGAATTCGTTTAGAGGAATTGCACAAGCTTAATAAATTAGTCGAAGCTCAACGCTTAGAGCAGCGTACTCTTTATGATTTAGAGATGTTGCAAGAAATGGGTTATTGTCCAGGCATTGAAAATTATTCACGTTATTTATCAGGTCGTGCTCCAGGTGAGCCGCCACCCACCTTATTTGATTATTTACCTCAAGATGGCTTGTTAGTCATTGATGAATCTCATGTGACTGTGCCGCAACTAAACGGCATGTATCGTGGTGATCGGTCACGTAAAGAAACCTTAGTCGAATACGGCTTTCGTTTGCCTTCAGCTATGGATAATAGGCCGCTGCGATTCGATGAATTTGAAGCGCGTATGCCGCAAACTATCTTTGTCTCGGCAACTCCTGGCAAGTATGAAAATGCCAATACACAGGCCACAGCTGAGCAATTAGTTCGTCCCACTGGCTTGTTAGATCCAGAAGTGGAAGTTCGTAAGGCAAGCACTCAGGTTGATGATTTGCTTTCTGAAATTAATAAGCGGGTGCAGCTGCATGAACGGGTTTTGGTAACCACGCTGACTAAGCGATTAGCAGAAGATTTAACAGAATATTTAGAAGAGCACGGTGTTAAAGTCCGTTATCTGCATTCAGATA
>CAZXFO010000306.1:0-6589 GCA_964639745.1 uncultured Coxiellaceae bacterium
TTTGGGTTAATCTTTGCTAGACCTGATTGAAAATCATGAATAAGCTGTGTGAGACTAATCCGCCATTTTTCTAATTGTTCTTCCCAGCTAGCGGCATCACATTTAAGCTTTTCGCTGATCTCAGTAATGCCTTCAATACTCAAATCATGTTTAGCTATGCCGCGTAGGCCAGTTTCAATCATATGAAGCTGAGCAAAGGCTATGCCAGCTGTATTATCTTTATCAGTGATGCAATATAAAGGTAATTGCGGCTCATCGGGCCTTTCAGTAAACCAGGCTTTAACGTCACACTTCTTCTTGGTTTTATAATCGATAATAAGCTTTTGGCCGTTAGCTATTTCATCCATGCGATCTACTCGAATTTTAATAGGTAGATTAGCTATCTCGATAGTTTTTTCTTCTTCAAGGGCAATAACACGGAAGGGAGGCCGACTTTTTTCCAAAACTAACCAGTTTTTTAGTAATAGTTTTAGCCGCTCGGTAATGAGACTATAAAAAAATGAGTCAGATGGTATAAAAGGTGCTATCTCATGCAATGCAGAAGTTAAATGCTGATCAATGATTTTTTGTAATTCAGTATCGCTAAGTTGTAGCAAGCTTTGCTGATCGCCAATGTCACGCCAAAATAACTCTAAGACGCGATGAATGATGTTGCCTTTGCTAGTGGCGGGTAATCCGGTTTGCGTTTCGTCAAGCGCACGAGCATTTAATCGTAGCTTAGCAAAAGCTTTAAAGGAACACGCCGCTTGCATTTCAAAAATACTCGTACCGCCACGAATTTTTTCATCTCCTAGGAGCGGTGGAGCTTGATCATCCTGAATGGTTTCTAAATCTTGTGATTCAAACAAGCATTTGGTAGAAGGCTTAAAAGAGGCATACTCGAGTTCTTTGTTTTCAAGTTTAGTGATTAATGGGCTAGGTAATAATTCTTCTTCACCACGATATTTAACATGGCTAAAAACCACCGTGGGGGCTGAATGAGTAAACTGCTCGGTCAGTTTTAAGCTGTAGGCAAGCTGTCTTTCAGCTGTCGCATTCGGCATTTGGAATTGCTTTTGTAGTAGTTGCGGGATAAAGGGATTAGGGCTAGGTGCAGGAGGCCAAGCCGTATCGTCCATGCCCATTACCCATAAATAATCAAAAGGAATGCCAGCACCTTCTAACTGTCCCAATATTTGAACAGGGGCTTCAGGAGATTGTGGCTGAAAATAAGTCCTGGCAGCTAATACTGTAAGATAATGCAGGGCTTGATTATAACTCACAGGAGCCAATACGTGCTCTAATCGGGCAGCTTCTTTCAGAAGATCCATCCACTCCTTAACGACTTGGTATTCAGAACTATTAAGGCTTTGTTCCCCTGGCCAGCCAAATGCCTCGAGCAATGATGAAAAATGAAAGATCCATCGACTTAGTGAACAGCTGTTTGGTTCATTTTCTCGCTTAGCTATGTATTTTCTTATTAATTCAGCTAAACGGGGCGGGCAATCCCTTAGCAATGTCGATAAACTTATTTGTGTAATATTACTGCGACGTAATTGGCTATCATATTGTATGCGTTTTAGCATTTCGCTTTCAGCATTGCCGATAAAAGGCGAATGTAACAGAGGGCTTAAGGTTTCAATATTAATTTGCTGAGGTGATAAACTAAGTAGCTGTAATGCAAATTGAATAATAGGGTAAGCAGTCAGAGTTTTACCGGCTGAAATATTAAATTTTTCTTGTGAGCCAAAGATGTCGGTGAAAACAGCTATAAAATCATCACGCTTATCTTCGAGCTGCGCAGCAATACAACCAATAAGAGCTTGGGGTTCTTTATCTAAAATATTTTTAGCCCAACGAGCGACTAATTGAATTTCGTTGAGCTCATTTTCAGCTGTAGTGCGCGTAATAGATATTTGAGTAGGGGCCTTCAAGGTCGAATAGTTAACCCGTGTTCCCCAATGTTCACAAGCAGCTAGTAGAGCGCGATATTGGGGTGTTATTTCTGTAAAATTCACTAAGGAGATTTCTTGAGGCAGGTTAGCGTTACCGTGTTCAATTTTCTTGAGTAATGCATCAGGTAGGCTCGCGCTATCTATCCAATTTTTATTTGTGCAACGGTCAGTAAATTGTTGGGCCCAACGTTGAAAAGCTAAACTGTTATCCGAAAAAGCAAAAGCTGGATGAAGGAAATCGATACGCCATTGTTTAAGCATATTCCAGGCAGAGCGGGCTTCTTTTGCCAGATCGGGGAGTTTGAGCAAAGCTTCGCTTTCAGGCGCGGCAGTGATAATTTCTTCCCAGAGTATTAGCTCTTGGTTTGGAGTTAAGAGTAGTGCAGCCTCATCCATATTTTGGGCTGAATAATAATTCCAAGTACGCTGCACCCAGCTTGTTACAGGCAAAATATCAGCGGTAAGCCAGCAAGAGTGTCCTTGGGCTATTTGGTCTTGTTGATACTGCTTGGCAAGCGTCGCAGCCAAGCGCTGGTTGGGGGTTAAAACAGTTTTCATCATGATTTAGGGAAAATGACATCAAATTGTAACCCAGTACCTTGAGGTCCAGCATTTAACGCAATTTTTGCGTGATGCAATTCCGCAATTTGTACTACAATTGCTAATCCTAAGCCGCTACCTAAGGCTGTTGTTCCAGGAATTCTAAAAAAGCGCTCAAAAACTCGTTCTCGTAATTCAACCGGAATGCCTGGTCCATTATCTGTAACGCGTAGGATAATATAATGCTCTTGATCTAATATTTCCACCTTTACTGTACCACCGTCAGGTGTGTAACGAATGGCATTATCGACTATATTGCGTATTAAAATGCCTAAAGCAGCATCATTGCCATGAATAATTTCATCTTCTTTTTGTGATATGAGTTCAATTTCAATATTCTTATCTAAAGCTAAGGGCACTAAATAAGCAATTATTTCTGCAGCTAATTTGTGCAACTCAATTGGCTTAATGTCAGTTAAGCCCTTTTCTTCTGATAATCGGCTAAGAGTAAGAAGCTGAGCCACAACATGAGAGCAGCGATCAACGCCCTGTACCACTTTAAGTAATGCATGAGAACGCTCGTTTTCGTTTTCAGCTTTTAATGCAACTTGAGTTTGGGTTTTGAGGGCAGCTAAAGGCGTGCGTAATTCGTGAGCTGCATCACCCGAAAAACGTTTATTGCGTTCAAAAGCCAATTTTAGACGAATAAAGAGTTTATTGAGTTCAGAGACCAATGGTTGAATTTCAATCGGGATCTTTCGCATTTCGACCGGAGCAAGAAAGGTAGAGGCACGGTTCGATATCTCGCCAGTCACTCGAGTGACGGAACGGAGTGCTAAAGAAACGATTAGCCAAACGAGTAATCCGAATATAGGATAAGTGATCAATAACGTGTAAGCATTATTACGGGCGATATCATCAGCTAATTGAGATCGAGTTAAATAGCTTTCGCCAACGATGATGGTAATGTTCTGCTCCGCATCTACAGTGGAGTAAATACGCCAATCTTGATTATCCAGTGTTTGGTCGCTGAATCCAGATTGTGAATTTTTTAATTGTGGATAGCTGGTTGTGGAATGGAGTAATAGCTTGCCATTTTGATCCCAAACTTGAAAAAGAAAATGCTCTGAAGACAGGGTAAAGTTTTTTTGGATCTCAGCAATAATGTTTTCCCTTACGGCAGCATCCTTTTTAGCTGAATGACTAAGAATACTAACTAACGTGGCTGTTTTGATCAGCTGATTATCAAGTGAGGGCTGAACGACGTTTTCATCGAGAAGGTAATTTCCAATGGCAGTAATAGCAGATGCAATAGTGATACTCAACAAGAGACTGATTAACAAAAAGTAGCGGATTGAGCGGATCATTTCTTAGGATCTGCATCACTTGATTTTGATTTCTCAATCATATAACCGATGCCGCGAATAGTTCGGATAAAGGTTTGGCCGAATTTTTTGCGCAAGTTATGAATGTGAACTTCCAGAGCGTTACTATCAACTTCTTCGCCCCAGCCATATAAAGATTGCGTTAAATGCTCGCGCGACAAAACCCTACCTTCATTCTCTAATAGTATGTGCAATAAAGCGAATTCGCGGCGAGGTAGAGTAATGCTTTCATTTTTTAACATCACTAAATGAGAAGCGGGATCAAGACTTAAATCACCATGCACTAAAAGTGGCAATGCACGTGAGGCAAATCGTCGTTGTAAAGCACGCAGTCTGGCACAAACTTCATCGAGGTCGAATGGTTTTGTGAGGTAATCATCGGCGCCATTATCTAAGCCTTTGACTCGCTCTTCAATTGACTCGCGAGCTGTCAGAATTAATACGGGGGTGGTATTCCCGCGTGCTCTTATTTTTTGCAAAAGAGAAATACCATCAATTTTGGGAAGCGTAAGGTCTAGTATGACTAAATCGAATTTTTCATTAAGAAGGGCTTGGTCAGCAGCTAGACCATTTTTTGTCCAATCTACTGTGTAACCCGCTTGGATTAAACCAGTTCTCAAGCCGTCGCCTAATAATTCATCATCTTCAACCAGGAGTACGCGCATAAAGTAGGTCTTTTTTTAAGGATCCATCTAATTAATTTAGCTTTTTTGAAGCTAAATAGCAATTCTATTTCCTTAACAAATGAAGCGGTCTGAAGAAGTCGAGCACGGCTTTGTTATCGATAAACGAATGATTATATGGGTGTTCTGCGCTTAAGCGCTCAATGGTTATAGGGGGTAGTAATTTTTCAATCACATTGGCGATTTTACCTAATAAGATTAGCTTCACTTTGGGCCGTTCTTGGAGAATGAAAGTAATGACATGTTTAAGGAACGGTAGCCAAGCGGCAGCATCTTTTTTAACTTGCTCATGGTTTAATACCAACGAAGCATTCAATAATAAAAAGCCCTGATTGAGTAAATTGCCAAATAATTCTGCATTAGTTTTTACTAAGTCATCTTTATTAATGGCTGCTATGGCATCTTGGCTAAGGTGGGGAGGAGTTAATAATCCCTCTGCAACGAGCAGCATTTTAATAATATTGCGTAAAGAGGTTGCGCGATTAACCTTTTTGCTCATACCATCAAGCGACCAGATGTCAGTGACTGCTGCATCCCAAAATGCATAGCCATTGGCAGAAGCTTCGCGTGGATAAGGCGACTCCCCGAATAATAGGTAGTCGACTTGGTGTACGGGTAATGAAAAGGCGCCAAATATTTTCTGCGGGCCCGGTAGCCAGCTTTGCAGCGAATACAAATTTTCGAGATAATGGGGGTCCATCAGTTCTAAAGCTTGGCGTAAGCAAGAATGCCAAGAGGGATGGACGAATTCAAAATTAAATTGTTCTTTTATCATTTGGGAGTCACATGGATAAAAATTTATTGGAGATACTAGCATGTCCTTGTTGTAAAGGGGAGCTGCTTTACGACCGTAGTAATCAAGAATTAATTTGCAAATTTGATCGCTTAGCCTATCCCATTGTTGATGATATACCTGTTATGCTTGAAGATAAGGCTAGAAGGCTTGAAGAAAACGAATAGCGCGACTTTATGATAAGGAAATCACCTATGTTGCCATGTTACCTTACTCAACTAGACACTTTAGCTACACCTATTTTATTAATTCCACAGAAAGCCTCAGCAGATTGGGTTTCTAAGCAAGGTGAATTTACTAAAAACTGGCTGAAGTCGAGTAATGCTAAATGGGAGCCTGGCACAAGTTTGCTAATACCGAATAGCGACGGTCGTATTAGCCGCGTAGTATGTTGTATTGCTGATGAAAGAGATTTTTGGAGTGTGGGGGGGTTACCTTTAAGTCTGCCGCCTGGTGTTTACCGCTTTGAAGAAGTAAAAAATGAAACCCAGTTTGCTATTGCTTGGGGTTTAGGTGCTTATCAATTCACCCGCTACAAACATAGTACTAAGACACCAGCTCAATTATTTTTAGCAGACGCCGCTATGGCAAAGACGGTTTTTAATATTGTTCAGTCAACTTATTGGGTGCGAGATTTAATTAATACACCTACTGATGATATGGGACCTTCAGAATTAGCTCATGAGGCAGAACTTTTAGCTAAAGATTTTGGCGCTAAAATTACACAAATCGAAGGAAAAGATCTGCTTAAGAAAAATTTTGGAGCTATTCATGCAGTAGGCCGTGCAAGCGATGATGCTCCCCGCTTAATAGATATACGTTGGGGTTCTAAGGGTAAGCCTAAAGTTACTTTAGTAGGGAAAGGTGTTTGTTTTGATACAGGCGGTCTCGATATCAAGCCAGCATCTGGCATGGCTTTGATGAAGAAAGATATGGCAGGGGCAGCGCATGTTTTAGGTTTAGCGCGTATGATTATGCACGAAGAATTACCTATACAACTACGAGTACTTATTCCCGCCGTAGAAAACGCAATTTCTGGTAATTCTTATCGTCCTGGTGATGTCATTAAAACACGCAAAGGCATGACAGTTGAGATTGGCAATACTGATGCCGAAGGCCGTTTAGTGGTTGGCGATGCGCTAGCTGAAGCTGTAGAAGAAAAGCCAGACTTGTTGATTGATTTAACTACTTTAACTGGTGCAGCCCGAATTGCTTTAGGGCCCGAAGTTGCAGCTCTATGCACTCATCGCGATG
>CAZXFO010000307.1:0-3555 GCA_964639745.1 uncultured Coxiellaceae bacterium
GTATTGAATTTTTTTGTCATCTTGTAAGACGATCAAAATAGTTATTTTGCTGAGCTACTGCGTTGAACGGGGGGTATACAGCCTCGGATAATCTCAATACGGCGAGACCTTAGTTGTTTAGAGATCTCAGCACCTTGAGCACCTTGATCAATAAACTCTTTTGCGCTAACTAGGTTGGCTTTTTGGTAGACCTCTTTAATTTTTTTAATCTGAAAACGTTTGGACATATCAACTGCTTGGCAAGCCAGTAGGAACTTATCCAGCCGATCAGGGCGACGATAGGCGTCAATCACAGCAAATAAATCTTCTATCGGCTCTTTCTCATCTTTTTCTTGGCCATTCTGCAAAAGCTGGCTGAATGCTGCAAATTCATCATAATAAGCTTTAGTCAGCAAAGCTAACTCGCGATAATCGGAAGGTGCGCGATATTGCTTACACACCCAATCAATATCTTCAACAGAATAATCAAACATTAAAACCGAAAATCTAATTGCAGCATCAGAGGAAATGACAGCAACTCGGCGTAACCGTGAATAAAACGAAGGCGCTTGGATCGTTTCAAAAATCATAGGAAATAGCTTTTCTAAAGCCCCGCAATCATTCAGCACTTTAAAAAAAATCTGGGGGTGTTTCTCACCTAGTGCCCGCTCAAACTCTTTCCATACCCTTTCAGCGACTAAAGCATCAACCTCGCCGTTTGCTACCATTTTTTTCATAAGCTCATTCGTCTCAGCTGCCACTTCAAAATCTCCAAAACGGGCAGCAAAACGAGCGACGCGCAGAATACGAACGGGATCTTCTTCAAATGCAGGAGAAACATGACGTAATATTTTGTGCTTGAGATCATCTGCACCATGATATGGATCAATTAATTTACCATCCGAAGCTTTGGCCATGGCATTAATGGTTAAATCGCGACGCTTTAAATCTTCCTCTAAGGTGACTTGAGGGGAGGCATTAAACTCAAATCCCGTATAGCCTGGCGCAACTTTCCTTTCCGTTCGCGCTAAAGCATATTCTTCATGAGCCTTAGGGTGGAGGAATACAGGAAAATCTTTACCGACTTGTTTATAGCCTTGTTGGATCATGTCTTCGGCTGTTGCACCAACTACCACCCAATCTTTTTCTTTGACTGGGACGCCTAAAAGCTCATCTCGGACTGCACCACCTACCAGATATATTTGCATTCCTTGCTTCCCTTATAGCGAATGAAAGGCCTTAATATTATGAGCTAGATGCTCAGGATTAATAGTACCTAATATTACACTAGTCACCCCTGGTTCTTTGAAAATAAATTGTAGCGCTTTAAGCACTGGATCTTCATCGCCGTTTGCTATTTTATTTAAATGGCCGCTAGCAAAAGCTTTTTTAATAAAAACCTGTTTGTTATTTTTGTGCGCGTAGGCTATTACTGGCTGCTCTTCGGTATGGACAGGATTAAAAGTTACCATGACTACATCAGCCTCATCTACTGTACGCAATCCTCCTACAACAGTCTTAGTCGACATGCCAAAAGACCTTATGTATCCGGCTTGCTTTATGGCTCGAAGCGTTTCAAACACCTCATATTCTTCGATGATTTTAATATCCTCACCATTTGAATGAATTAATACACTATCAAGATAATCAGTTTGCAACCGCTTTAAGCTTCGCTCAACACTTTTTTGGATAGCAGCTGGAGAAAAATCAAAATAGGATTCTCCGTTAGCGAATTCTTCGCCCGCTTTCGATGAAATAATCCAGTTTTGTCTTTGGCCTTTAAGCAACTTTCCTAAACGTTGCTCGCTTTCACCGTAAGCAGGAGCTGTATCAAGCAAAGTGATACCTGCCGCTTGCGCTTGTTCGAGAAGGGCCAATATTTCTTTATCACTCGGCAAAACAAATGAAGAGGGGTAATTTACTTTTTGGTTACGGCCAAATTTGACTGTACCTAGGCCTAAGGGGCTAATTTTTAGCATGAGAATTCCTTAATTAACCATTTCCCAAGGTGGCTGCGCAAAAGGAGGCATTGGGCAAGCACGAAGCTCTCTGACATCAAATACCTTAGGTTTAATTTGTTCCTGCTGTAAAATTTGCAGAATTTCATCTGCTAATTTAGGAGCTAATGCTAGCTTGGTTGGCCAAGCTGCTATCATATTATTAACAACTTTAGCACAGAAGCTATCCGGTCTACCGCCATTCGATTGTAATGGCTCGGCACGGTCAATGCGGCACGTACCAAATTGGGCATCAGAAAAATCCAACCAAGGAAAAAGTGTTTGCAACTCTGTCTTAGCAATACCAATCTGCTCTACTTCGTCTCGTTCCACACCAGCTTCAGCAAGATAGCCTCCTAGATACCACACGGTGCCACCATCTTTGGCTCGATGCGTGGTTATGGTTAAGCGCGGAGTTGAACTCATACTTAAACAATGAGCAAAAAGCGAATAGGGCTTCGGATGTTTTACATAAACCATATGCAATGGACGACGCTGAGTGGCAACTGACTTTGCCCTTAAACGATTAAACAATACCTCATTGCCGGCTCCTGCTGTAAAAATATATTGCTGAGCCTTAACTTCAGTAGCTGAACCACCTTGTGGATGAAGATTTAAAGAGATCATGCGGCCATTATCATCTAGTTGGATGTCATCTTCTCGAATACGATTAATCTTAAAAATAGCATCTTGATGTGGCTTGGCCAACTCACGAATTAAAGCATGGACATCAAGCACTATTTCAGGCACTGCATATACGTCGCCATTAAACGCATCTGTTTTAAATATATCGGGGAATTCTTCGCGAGAAATAGCAGCAACTTTTGCCCTCATCGCAAAACTTGCTAAATAGCCAGCCACCTTTCCAGAAAGGCTTTGTGGGGACCATAAATAATGTCGAGGTGACAAAAGTGGTACGTTTTTCAGATCAATCTCACCCTCGCCTTTCAAGCAGCTTGACCAAAGCGTCGGCATATCAGCAATAGCATTGGCCGCCTTAGAAAAACCAGTTACAGCATATTTCATGCCACCGTGAATAATTCCTTGCGATTTATGGGTCTGGCCGCCACCTAACGTATCAGATTCAAGCAAAATAGCTGAAAATTTCTGCTGACGAAGCCGATTCAGCAGCCACAATCCTGCTATTCCGCCACCGACGATAACTACATCTACTTCAACAGCCTTTTTCATAATGCTCCGCTATAACGATGCTGATTTGATGAATGCGCTTAAGAGCGTCAACCCATAACTGATACCTTGCGAAATTTAGCATTTCTTGACAAAATATGCGACTCTCTAAGTTAACTATCTCTTTTTTATTCAATAACTATATTACTCATGACCTTAAGACTCGAAATCAGCCAACTCTCTTGCGAACGCAGCCAACAGGTCTTGTTTTCAGGTTTTGATTTAGAGCTAATTTCCGGCCAAGGTTTATTAATTTATGGCGCAAATGGCTGCGGTAAAACAACCTTATTGCGTACAATTGCTGGCCTCCATACCCCACTAGCTGGCGATATTATTTGGAACCACCAATCTATTTACCAATCCATTTCACTCTATCACCAAACAGCGCATT
>CAZXFO010000308.1:0-2863 GCA_964639745.1 uncultured Coxiellaceae bacterium
AGACAACTAGCCAGTCCCTTCCCCAAACAATAATCGATACCTATAATTTTATAGGATACCGCTCCAACGAAAAGCCGCTTTCTTTTTCGTCTGAAGAAATTTTCGCTATTAATACCATTTACGCCTTAGAACGTAAGCAACGCCAATTCTACGAAGAAAATTTTAAAGCAAAATTTAAAAACTTAGACGAGCCCGCCAAAGCAAAATACATGGATATAATTGCCGAACTTACCAATATCCACCTCAACGACTTACAGCAGAGGTTTTACAAATTAAGGCGAGAAGGAGCCGCCCATCGCCATGCATTGCTCGAAGAACAAAGAAAAAGTATGCTACTTGCAGTATCTAACAGACGCATGCGCGATAAGCAAATGATGAAAGAAGTAGAAAAAATTGAAAAAAAACGTAAGCATGAACAGATACCTCTTAAATCAAATGATAGCAATCAGTCTAATATTAATAACAACAGCACTCTGTTCACTAGTAAAAAAGCGAAAACAGCTGACTCTTCAAACAACAATGATTATTTATATAACGGGGACGATGAAACCATAGCTTCGCATGAACAAGAATCAAAAGAACCCCCACCCAGCCCTAAAAAATAAGCCCCCGCGTCACCATAAGGCCGTCAAAACGTGTACTTAGCTCTCTTCATCCTAAACGCAGTGAAGGATCTCTACAGGCTTTATCAGCACCAAGTCAGATCCTTCCCTCTGCCTACGTAGGGGTCAGGATGAAACGGGGCTACGCTCAGAATGACGCGATCCAGGTTTACATCTCATAGCGGTTGTATTTAGCGCTGTCTCCCCGCAAAATTCTCGTCCACTCATTTAACAAACACAGAGAGTTTTCACGAGAATTTGTGCGGGGTCTGGTTGCAAACTTAATAATGTAATGTAAACAAAAATGAAGCAGAGACATATTATCGTCATTCAGAGTCTGCGATGCAGACGTGGAATCCAGATTTTAGGAATGTCATTAACGTAAAACTAAAACCTAGATCCCCGCCCTTACGCCCTATCGTGGCATGCTACCAGACCCCGCACAAATTCCTGTGATCAGCCAGTGTTCTTCTCCAATGCTCGAACAGGAATTTTGCGGGGTGACAGTGCTCCTAGGTCAGAATGACAAAAGGCTGCGATGGTAACGATTCAGTCTTTCTTATGGTAAAATCAGCCACATTAATATAGCCACGGTGCCAAATGAGATACAAACCTACTGAAGAGTTGGCTCAGTTATTACATCACTTTGAAGCCAAATATCAAGAAGAAAAGCTTACCCTTACCAAAGAGAACATAACTCTACCTTTAAAACTGCTAGTGGACAGCATCTCCAAGTTAGCTGCTAAAAGCTATGAAATAAGCAAAAACAACCTTTTTGGTGAACATTTCAGGAGCTTGGATACGATAATTTGTAAAATAAGAACGCATCAAGATACAACCTATCCAGTTCATCAAATTATAACTGATACCTATAATTTTATTGGGCACCAGCTTGAAGGAAAGCCGCTTTCATTTTCATCAGAAGAAATCTTTTCTATCAACGCTATTTATGCCTTAGAGCATAAAAAAAGACAATTTTATGTTGAAAACTTTAAAGAGAAGATCCAAAACCTAGGTGAACCATTAATAGATAAATACATTGAAATAATAGCTGAACTCACGAATATTCACCTTAATGATTTGCAGCAGAGATTTTACAAATTAAGTCAAGAAGGGGCTGTGCATCGCCAAGAAAAATATGAAGAATTAAGGCAAAGCATGCAATTGGCAGCTTATAACAAACGCCTGCGTTACAAAGAAATCTACAAATAAATAAGGAAACTTGAAAAAAAGCGTAAGCATGAGCAGAAGTCTCTTGAATCAAATGATAGCAATCAGTCTAATATAAATAACAACAGCACTCTGTTTGCTAATAAAAAAGCAAAAACAGCTAACTCCTCAAACAATAATGACTATTTATATAATGGGGACGATGAAACCATAGCCTCGCACGAACACGAATCAAAAGAACCCCCACCCAGCCCTACAAAATAAGCCTCTGCGTCATCACAAGGCCGTGCAGAACGTGGCACTCTGCCATCCTGAACGCAGTGAAGGATCTGACATGCCAATGGTAATTCCATAGAGATTCTTCGCTTCGCTCAGAATGACAAGGCGACTGGGGTGACAGTGTTCCTAGGTCAGAATAACAAAAGGCTGTAATCGTAACGATCCAGTCTTTCTTATGGTAAAATTAGCCACATTAATATAGCCACGGTGTCAAATGAGATACGAGCCGACTGAAGAACTCACACAACTATTACATCATTTTGATACCTGCTATCAAGAAGAAAAACTTTCTTTTTCTAAGGAAGATATCATTTTGCCTTTACAACTCTTAGTAACCAGCATTGCTAAGCTAGCCGCAAAAGCGCACCAAATGAGCCTGAATAACTTTTTTGATGAAGATTTTCGGGACTTTAAATTCATACTTGGCAAAATTCGCATTTATGAAGAGACAACCGGCCAATCCGTACAGCAAACAATAATTGGCGCCTATAATTTTATAGGATATCGTTTCAACGACAAGCCGCTTTCTTTTTCATCGGAAGAGATTTTCTCTATTAACACGATCTATGCCTTAGAACGCAAACAACGAGATCTCTATGAAAAATGCTTCCAAGAAAAATTTCAAACCTTAGATGAGCCTAGCAAAACAAAATACATAAACATACTATCTGATCTCACCAATAGACACCTGAATGATTTACAGCTTAGGTTAGATAAATTGGATAGCGATGGATATGCTAATCGTCAAGAAAAATTCGAAGAATTAAGAAGAAGCATGCAACTGGCAGCTTATAACAAACGCCTGCGTAACA
>CAZXFO010000309.1:0-33795 GCA_964639745.1 uncultured Coxiellaceae bacterium
TCCTGAGTAGATATGGACCACTATTCAGGGTGATCCGATCGTTATTTGGCCTCCCTAAAATATTCCTTATCCTTTTCGTGTCGAACTTTGGCTGGTATTCAATTTTGATTTCGTTAAATACAGAATCAAGCGCTAAAGCAGAGTTTAAAACCAATTCTCTTTGACTTTGATTTTGCATTTCATCCTGATAAAACTGGAAATGCTGCGCCCCAATTGCTTTTGCTTGAGATAAAGCGTTAGCTGCTTTTTGCAACAGGGTATCAACATTATGGCCATCGGCAGGATAAGTAACAATACCGATATTAGCCTGCAAAGCGAGACTATGGCCATTAACAACAAACGGCTCCGCAAGTTTTTGGAAAATGCGTTGCACGATGAGAATAGCAGAATCAGCATGGTTGAGTTTAGACAATAAAATAATAAAGATATCGCCCGAAAACCGGCAAGCACCGTCTGTTTGTCTGATACAGGCTTGTAACTTATTAGCTACCTCTTTTAATACTAGATCACCCATATGATATCCGAGAGTGCTATTGATAATGCTAAAATTGCGGATATCTAATAACAACAATCCAAAAACCATTCGACGCGCAGCGCTTTGCTCTAATACTTGCTGCATGTGTTCTTTAAACACCGTAAAACTTGAAAGTCCTGTTACCGAGTCGCGTAAAATTTCCTCATCAACCATATTTTTATATTCATTAAGCTCGCTTTGAGCTTGATGCATTTTAATTATGAGGTTTCTTAACTCAACTTCCTTTTCAATGAGATGTTTTTTTAAGCGGAATAAAAATAAAGATATAAGGAGCAGAACGCCGGAGAGCGTTAAAACTACAAGAGGCCAAATGAATTGCGCTCCGTGCATTGAATGTCTCCAATAGTAGGGACTAATCAAAAAATATACAATACAATAACACGTGGACAGCTACCCTGGCAATCCTTAACCGATCACAGAACCCTGATTTCCAATGTTTTCAAGCACATTTTCAGGTTTCACTTTTAGAACAAACTCACGAAATGGCTCGAATGAATGAGTATCAGTTGGCACCGGTAGAGGTGAGGCTTTAAAAACAGCTGCTCGAGCTGAACGATCCAGTAGAATATCTCCGCTGCTTTTAATAATGGCAACTTCTAAAACTGTACCACTCGGCGCAAGCTTAATCAGTAGTTCACAAGTCAGGCGTTTATTCACATGACTCGGTATAACCCATTGCTGTGCTATAGCTTGTAAGATCAATGCTCGATATTTATCAATAATACCTTGGGTATGCTGTGAGCGAGGACCAGCTGCTGAAGCACGCTTTTGTTCTTTCATTAATTGTTCTAAAGCTTTTTCAGATTGTGCACGTAGTTCACTTTTAAATTTATTTTTTAGATTTTTTTGTTTAGCTTTCGTTTGCTTAGCAATTTCATCTTCTAAATCAGCCAGCAAATCTTTAGTAATGTCTTTTTTAACTAAAGGTTTTTGCTTTTTATCATCAATAGCTAGCTTTTTCTCTGGCGTCGCATCGTGTGCAGGCTCAGGTTTAGCTGCTACTTCAGGCTTAGGTGGCGGCGGTTGCACTTCAGGCTTTGGAGCAGGCTCGGGCGTAGGCACTGGCGTTGGCTCCACTATGGTCTTGGGCGGAGGCGCGATAATAGGCGAATCTTGCAATGCTATTGCTTCAATCACTTTAGTATCATTATTTGATACAACAAACATGGGTGAAGAAAACTCAAAACTGCAAACCAATATAATCAGCACAATGACATGCAATAGAACTGAAAATAAAAAGGCTTTATGCTGTTTTAGAGCTTTAGTCATATATCTATCATTGCTTGTTAGCGTGTTGTGCCGGTGTAGGTTGAGTAATTAACCCGACTTTAATGGCTCCTGCTTGCTGCAACAACACCATGGCTTCTACCACTTTCCCGTAATTAACATCTTTATCACCCCGCACTAGAACAGGACGTTGTTCTTGATCAGCGCTCGCCCCTGCTAATTGGGTTTGTACCAAATTTGTTAATACTTGTGCTGTAATAGGCTGATCAGGCTTAGGAGCAACATTTAAATAATAATTACCTGTTGAATCCACCGTCACAATTAACGGCTCTTTTTGGTCGGGCGGTATCGCTTTAGCCTCTGTTTTTGGCAAATCGACTTTGACTCCTTGCGTCAATAAAGGAGTAGTAATCATAAAGATAACCAGCAATACCAACATCACGTCAATAAAAGGAACGACGTTGATTTCAGACATCATCCGTCGTGATCTACCTGAAGAAAAGTGGCTCATGCCGGTTCCTCTTCAAGGGTGGGTTGCTGAGCATGATGAAACAAAATATTCATGAACGATTCTTGAAAGGCATCATAGCGATTAAGAAGACGTCCAGTTTCTGTGGTATAGCGGTTATAAGCTATAGCAGCAGGGATTGCAGCAAACAATCCGAGCGCAGTTGCAATTAAAGCTTCAGCAATACCAGGAGCCACCATGGCAATCGTCGCTTGCTGCACATGTGCTAGCGATTGGAAAGCAGTCATGATTCCCCAAACAGTGCCAAACAGACCAATATAGGGGCTTACTGAACCAACGGTCGCTAACACTGGTAAAGAATGCTCTAGGTTATCTTGTTCTTGGGATTGGACCACTCTCATGGCACGCTTTACGCTTTCTAATAAAGAGTGAATGGTAACACCTGGTTTATTTACTCGAATGAATTCTCTAAAACCCGCGTGAAAAATGGATTGAATGCCACGCAAATCGTCTTTGCTTTTTAAACTTTCAGCATAAAGTTTTGAGAGATTCTTTTCTTCCCAGAACAGCTCTTCAAAATCATTCACTTCTTTTTTCAAGTCGCGGAGATATGCTGCACGCTGAAAAATATAAGTCCAAGAAAGGACCGACGCACTGATCAAAATAAACATAACGCATTTAACAACGAGACCCGCGTTTAGGAAATAAGAAAATATGGTTGAATCAACGTTCACGAGCTATCTCCGTTTTGTAATTATCCTAGCAGGATATATCGTAACGAGGATTTGTAGAAATGTCATTAAGAAGTCAATTAATACGGCTGTATAATTCTAGGACACATGGGATCCTCACTGCCACCTTTAGGATTTAAAGTAGACGCTTGTATTGTCATTCAGGTCTGGCAAAGCGGGCGTAAAATCTAGGTTTTAAAGGTACACCATTAACGCAAACAAAACCTGGACCCCACGCCTTAAGCACTTCGTAAGGCTCTGGGTGACTGAGGTCTTCTAAAGCGCGCTACCAGACCCCGCAACAAATTCCCGTGTAAAGCCAGTGTTCTTTTCAAATTTGTGGACGGGAATTTTGCGGGGAGACAGCTTTTATAACAAGTGAGCATGTATGATGCAGATTATGATAAATTCAGCCTTCTACCCTTCCTCAAAAAGACTTAGGTTTTTAGGTCCGTTCAATTTATCAGGCGCTTTTAAGCCGAAATGGGCATAGGCATGATGTGTGGCTACCCTTCCACGCGGGGTACGCATCATGAAGCCTCTTTGTATTAAGAATGGCTCAATGACGTCTTCAATGGTTTCTCTTTCTTCATTAATAAAAGCAGCCAGGTTTTCGATTCCGACCGGCCCCCCGCCAAAGTTATCAATTAAAGCCACAAGCAACTTACGATCCATCATGTCAAAGCCCTGCTCATCGACATCAAGAAAATCTAAAGCACCCTGCACCACAGCTCGAGTGACTACTCCATTGGCTTTGACTTCAGCAAAGTCACGCACTCGACGCAGCAAACGATTAGCAATACGCGGTGTACCGCGGGAACGTCTGGCCACCTCTTCAGCGCCATCTCGCTCAATAGCCACCCCCAAAATTCCTGCCGAACGCAAGACAATATCGGTCAAATCAGGCACTTGATAAAATTCAAGACGGGCAACAATACCGAAACGATCGCGTAAAGGAGAAGTTAAAAGACCTGCTCGCGTCGTTGCACCAATTAAGGTAAATGGTGGTAAATTCAATTTAATGGAACGTGCTGAAGGTCCTTCACCAATAACAATATCAATTTGATAGTCTTCCATTGCCGGATATAAGACTTCTTCAATTACCGGACTCATGCGGTGGATTTCGTCTATAAATAAAACATCGTGTTCTTGTAAATTGGTTAGCATGGCAGCAACGTCTCCGGCCCGCTCTAACACCGGACCTGAAGTTTGCTTTAAATTGACACCCAATTCGTTCGCTATAATATGAGCAAGCGTCGTTTTACCTAACCCCGGTGGGCCAAAAACCAAGACGTGATCGAGAGCTTCACGGCGTGCTCGAGCTGCCTGAATAAAAATTTCCATTTGATCGCGGACAGCTTTTTGGCCGACATAATCTTTAATAAATTTAGGGCGCAACGCTCTATCTACCGTTTCATTTTCGGTAATCCCGGTTTCTTCTGGTGAAACTATGCGATCTAAATCATTCATGTGGCAACCTCCCGGAGCGCACGTCTAATTATTTCTTCACTCGTTAAGTCAACCGCATCAACTTTGGATACTGCGCGACTAGCCTCTTGCGGCTTATAACCTAGAGCCACAAGGGCTGAGATAGCATCTTGTAATACTTGATTATGAGAAGGCTGTAAAGTATCAGACATGGCTGTGAGTGGTACATTGCTTGACCAATCTTTTAATTTATCTTTCATTTCAATGATAAGCCGCTCTGCAGTTTTCTTACCGATACCGGGCAGACATACTAATCGAGCAGTTTCTTGATGAATTACACACCGAACAAAATCGTCTGGTTCAATGCTGGATAAAATAGCTAAAGCTAATTTGGGGCCAACTCCATTTACTTTAAGCAAGGTGCGGAACAACAATCGCTCTGAACGAGTTGCAAAACCATATAATTGATGCGCATCTTCACGTACCACCAAGTGAGTATATAACGTCACTTCTTGGCCAACCTCTGGCAATTTATAAAAAGTATTCATGGAAGCGTCCACTTCATAGCCAACGCCGCCAACTTTAAGCACTAATGTGGGCGGTTGTTTTTCTAAAATAATTCCGAACAATTGTCCTATCATGGTTACCTTACCGTGCTTTCATTAATTCATTCATTTTGGTTAATAGCGTACGACTATGCGCGTGACATAAGGCGATAGCTAAAGCATCAGAAGCATCGCTTTGGATATTATCTTGTATATTTAAAAATCTTTTTACCATATGTTGAACTTGATCTTTTGACGCAGCTCCGTAACCGACAATAGCCTGCTTAATGGATCGGGCCGAATATTCAACTATTGGCATTCCGATAGCAACCAAAGCTGCCCCTCGAGCATGGCCGAGTTTTAAAGCTGAGTTGACATTTTCGTGCATGAAGACTTGTTCAATAGCTGCTTCTTGTGGCTGGTATTGTTGAATTACTTCCCGCAATCCGGCAAAGATTTGTTGCAGTCTTTCGGCAAGAGTAGCTCCTGATAATGATAAACAACCATGCGCCAAGTGTCGGCTTTGGTTACCTTGTACTTGGATGACACCGTAACCCGTTTTGCGAGATCCGGGGTCTATGCCGAGGATAATGGTCATAACAGCCCTATATTAATGTTACCCCGCGGTTTGCTGCGGATCTTATTTAGGCTATCACATCTTCCGCAATATCGGCATTAGAATATACAGCCTGGACATCATCTAATTCTTCTAGCATTTCCAATAAGCTCATCGCTTGTTCAGCCACTTCCTTATCATCAATAGTCACAGAGGTGGATGGCACCATCGTTACTTCAGCTTGTTCAGCATGTAAGCCCTTATCGTGCATGATTTTTTTGATTTCAAAAAAGGCCTCTGGCGAGGTAAATACCTCAATGCTTTTATCGTCATTAATCACTACATCATCCGCACCGGCTTCCAATGCGATTTCCATCACCTTTTCTTCATCAGTGCCTGCAGGGAGAGAAATTTGCCCCAGCTTTTTAAACAAGTAAGCTACTGAACCATCCGTACCGAGATTGCCGCCATTTTTACTGAAAACATGGCGTACCTCACCTACTGTACGATTACGATTATTGGTCATGCAATCGACAATGACTGCAATCCCACTAGGGCCGTATCCTTCATAGCGCACGTCTTCAACATCAGCGCCTTCCAGACCACCGGCACCACGCTTAATCGCTCTATCGATAACATCACGGCTCATATTGGCAGCAAGCGCTTTGTCTACAATATTGCGCAACCGTGGATTATCATTCGGGTCGCCACTAGCACGAGCAGCTACGGTAATTTCACGAATAATCTTAGTATAGACTTTGCCTTTTTTAGCATCTTGTCTTTCTTTACGATGGCGGATATTTGCCCATTTACTATGCCCAGCCATGACTATCTCCTCTTGCTTATTTCTTTTCGTCTTTTCTAATACGAATGCCTAATTCGAGTAATTGCTCTGGCTCTACTGCAGAAGGCGCATTCATTAATGGACAAGTCGCTGTTTGTGTTTTAGGGAATGCGATGACATCACGAATGGAACTTGAGTTCGTCATCAACATTACTAAACGATCCACCCCAAAGGCGATACCGCCATGTGGAGGACAGCCCATTTTCATGGCTTGCAGTAAGTGTCCAAATTTTTCTGTGGCTTTTTCTTCATCAATATTTAAAGTGTTAAACACGGCCATTTGTAATTCAGGTGAATGGATACGAATAGAGCCTCCACCAACTTCGCTACCGTTTAATACCATGTCATAGGCACGTGCAAGAATCTTAATTGGATCTTTCTGTAATTCCGCTATGTCATTAATTTTTGGTGCAGTGAATGGATGGTGGCAAGCTGTTAAACGGCCATCACCTTTTTCAAACATAGGGAAGTCGATGACCCATAATGGGTACCAGCCCTCACGGACTAAATCAAAATCACGACCCACTTTAAGACGTAAATTACCTAAAGCATCATTGACGATGGCAGCATTATCAGCGCCAAAGAAAATGATATCGCCGGTTTTTGCATTAGTACGTTCAACAATGGTATTTAATGCTTCTGGCGGTAAAAATTTCAAAATAGGTGACTGTGGGCCTTCTTCTGTCATTTTGATATAAGCCAAACCCTTTGCACCAAAAATCGCAGTATATTGCGTATAGTCGTCTATTTCTTTACGGCTCAATCTAGCGCCACCTGGCACACATAAAGCAGCAACGCGTCCGTTAGGATCTTTTGCAGGTTCAGCAAATACTTTGAATTCAACGTTAGTCAGAACGTCACCCACATCGACTAATTCAAGCGGGATGCGTAAATCAGGTTTATCAGAACCAAAGCGACGCATCGCTTCACTGTATACCAATCTTGGGAATGGATTAGGCAATTCAATATTGAGCAATTCACGGAACAAGCCACGAATCATGTCTTCCATGAAACCTTGAATTTCAGTTTCATTGAGGAAAGAAGTTTCAATATCAAGCTGAGTAAATTCTGGTTGGCGATCAGCACGTAAATCTTCGTCGCGGAAACAACGAACAATTTGGTAATAGCGGTCGATGCCGGCCATCATCAAAATTTGCTTAAATTGCTGTGGCGACTGTGGCAGAGCATAAAATTCACCGGGATGGACGCGACTAGGCACCAAATAATCGCGGGCTCCTTCTGGTGTTGCTTTAGTTAAAAAAGGTGTTTCAACATCAATAAAACCCGCTTCATCTAAAAATGCTCTCAAATAATGAGAAACCTTAGCACGAAATTTAATACGCGATAGCATTTCTGGACGGCGCAAATCTAAATAGCGATAATGCAGACGGGTTTCTTCACTGACTTCATGATATTCATCAATTGGGAAAGGCAAAGCTTCTGAGCGGTTATAAATAACAAGTTGGGTGGCTTCGATTTCCACCTCACCACTTGTCAAATTTGGGTTAACAGTTCCTTCTGGACGAGCACGGACATGGCCTTGGATATGTACCACAAATTCATTGCGCAAGGTTTCAGCCTGAGCAAACAAGGCTTTATTTTCAGGGGCAAATACTACTTGCACGATGCCTTCGCGATCACGCAAATCAACGAAAATAATACCACCATGGTCACGACGTCTATGTACCCAACCGCTAACCTTAATTTCTTTACCTAATAAATCTTTGGTAACCTGACCACAATAATGACTACGCATTTGCATGTTAATGACCTTTCTATTTTCGAGTAAAATAATCTGGCTGTACCACACCCAAGGAAATCACGAGTTTCAATGCCTGCTCAACGCTCATCTCAAGCTCAATAACCTTATCTCTAGGCGCCATCATTAGAAAACCAGAGGTTGGATTTGGGGTCGTCGGTATAAACAGACTGACCATACTACCTTGGCCGACATTTTTTTCAACCTCTCGGGTACCGTCTCCAGTTTGAAATGCAATACTCCAGAGGCCTTCGCGAGGATATTCCACTAGTAACACTTTGCGAAATGATTGCCCGCCTGGTGCAAATAAAGTGTCTAACACTTGTTTGACACCGGTATAGACCGTCCTCACGAGAGGAATGCGTGCAACCACAGCTTCCCACATTTCCACCAGCTTTCTGCCAATAAAATTAGCAACTAAAAGCCCGGTTAATAAAATCACCAGCAAGGTGATCATTACTCCTATACCCGGAATGTGAAAACCCAGCAACATATCGGGTTGATAACGTTGCGGCAGCAATGAAAATGCATTATCTAAAATATCGACTAAAAAGCGGATAACCACATAGGTAGCCCAAATCGGCAGCCAAAATAACAAGCCTGAAATAAAATAACGTCTAATATTGGTCATGACGAACTACCCTTATGGTTGCGAATCCGCAGCCCTTATTCCTTAGCGCCTGAAGACGATGAAGAATCCGTTTTGTCTTTTGAAGTAGACGTTCCGCTATCTGAACTGCTTTTCTTTTTACTGGCATAATCGGTGACATACCAGCCGCCACCTTTTAATTGAAAACCAGCAGCAGAAACTAATTTCTGTAGCTCATCTTTTTGACATTCTGGGCAGCTTTTTAAAGGCTCTTCCGAAATATTTTGGAAGGCTTCCATTCGGTGGCCACAGGCACCGCATTGATATTCATAAATTGGCATTGTCTAAATACCCTCTTGCCTGTTAAAAACCTTAAATTACAATGCTCGGTATTGTAATCACAATCATAGCCCCTGTCATCCGGAGCCTGCATGCAAAAATCGATATTAATTACGGGTTGCTCAAGCGGTATCGGCTTAGCAGCAGCCCAAGCACTACATCAACGTGGCTACCGGGTTTTTGCCACGGCCCGCAAATCTGAAGACGTTGATCGGCTTAATACCTTAGGTTTAGAGGGCCTACAGCTGGATGTGAATAGCTCCGCCTCCATTAAAGCTGCAGTTGCGGAAATCACCCAACGCACCGGTGGAACCCTCGACGCTCTTTTTAATAACAGCGGGTTTGCGCAAGTGGGCGCCATTGAAGATTTAACACGCCAGGCAATGCAAGCTCAATTCGAGACCAATGTATTTGGACCAATGGAACTTATTGCACAAGTCTTGCCCATTATGCGTCGGCAGGGCTACGGTCGTATTATTCAAAATTCATCGATTTTAGGCGTTGTCACCCGCCCTTTTACGGGGGCTTACAATGCTTCTAAGTTTGCCTTAGATGGCTTTAGTCATACTCTGCGCCAAGAGCTACGTAATACATCTATATATGTCTCCATCATCGCCCCTGGCCCTATCACCAGCAAGTTGCGTGAAAATGCCAAAGAATATTTTAATAATGCTATTCAGCCTTCTATAAGCCCTCATAGCAAGGCCTATGAAACCATTACTAAACGTTATAGCGCTGAACCTTCAACTATTGATAAATGGATTTCATTGACGCCAGAAGCAGTTATCAGGAAATTAATTCATGCCTTAGAGAGTAAAAATCCTAAGACACATTACTTTATTGGATTTCCTGCTCAGTTATTTGCATTACTACAACGACTATTACCTGAAAAAATGCTAGATTGGGTGATGGCTAGATTTGATTGAGGTTAAGATGAGCAAAATTTTAGTGCTTTATTACAGCCGTTATGGCGCGACTAAAGAAATGGCGCAATATATCGCGCGTGGCATTGAATCCATTGCTGGAATGGAAGCCTGTTTGCGCACCGTTCCACCCGTGAGCCCCACCACTCAAGTCGCACAACCGCCAGTCCCCGAAACCGGCGCCCCTTTTGCAACATTAGACGATTTAAAAGAATGCTCAGCGCTTGCACTCGGTAGCCCCACTCGTTTTGGCAATATGGCCGCGCCTTTAAAACACTTTATTGATACCACCAGCAGCTTGTGGCTATCAGGCAGTTTAGTCAATAAACCTGCGATAGTTTTTAGCTCAACAGCTAGCATGCACGGCGGCCAAGAAACGACTTTGCTCAGCATGATGTTACCGCTTTTCCATTTAGGCTTTATGCTGCTGGGTTTGCCTTATACTGAAGTGGATTTAAACACGACTAAAAGTGGCGGAACACCTTATGGCGCAACTCATTACGCTGGTCCTGAAGGCAAAAACCCAATAAGCGAAGAAGAAAAACGCTTATGTATAGCTGCTGGAAAACGCCTAGCTGAAATCACTAAAAAATTAGCTTCATGACCTCCCTAAATAAAGGCTTTAGCTTACTTGAAATGCTAGTTGTGATTACCATTATTGGTATTGTTGTAACTTTTGCTTTACCCAGTTATTCACAACATATAGCTAAAGCTAGGCGCATCACTGCTGAAGCTGCTTTAATGCAATTAGCTGGGCAAATGGAAAGTTATTATATGCAACACCATTCTTATGAAGGCGCAACTTTGGAAAAGCTAAACACACCTGAATTAATCGCTGAAAATAATTATCGTTTAACTATATTATCGGCTACTATTTCAACATTTGATCTCGCTGCCATTCCGCAAAAACAACAAGCTAAAAATGATCGATGTGGAGAACTCACCTTTAATTCGGTTGGCAAAAAAGGCGCGACAATAAACACTAGCGAGTGCTGGTAACTGCTTCAACTTTAGCTCGCCCTGCTTTACTGACAGTAATGCGCCAATTCAATACCCCTCTCGCTGAGCGATACCAAAAGCTGCCGTTTTCTTGGGCTGTTAAACCGCTTGCTAAAAATTGCAAATACGAGCTTTGTGGAAAGCCACGCCAATGTATTTGGCCGCTCTGTTTTAAGCGATAAGTATAGAGAATTTCAGGTTGGTTCTTATTCTCAATAAATATGATGACACCATCAGCTGATTTATCACTACACGTCGATAAATCTTGGCTTTGGCAAAAGCCAATGGTTTGTTGCTGCAAAAGCGCTGCCCGTCTAGCAAAATTTAACAAGCTGATTAGCTGATCCTGCAATACTTCTTCTTGTGACTGCAAAAATAGCCGCTTCATTGAAGGCATAGCCATCGTCACGAGCAAGGTGGCAATGGTCAATGTTGTCATCAGTTCAATGAATGAAAATCCTCGTGTTCTGATCAAAAAACGCATATTATTCTTGTTCATGTTCTTAGTTTCCTGGAAGGAGATTTATATGTTAGAAAGCTTAGGCCATCTTGCCCTTTTTACCGCCAAAGCCCTTATTATTGTGTTAGTCATTCTCTTTTTACTCACTATGATGCTGGTTATCGTTGGCCGCGCTAAAGAAAAATTAAAAGGCCAGTTATCTATTCGCCACCTGAATAAAAGACTTCAAGAAACCAAAGAAACATTACTTAACGAAACATTTTCCAAAGCTCAATGGAAAAGATATATGAAAGAGCGCAAACAGGAATTAAAAAGAGAAAAAAAGAGAGCTGACAAACAGAATGTCTATGTTCTCCAATTTAACGGCGATGTGCAAGCTTCTGCTGTTGCTTCGCTTAAAGAAGAAGTGACTGCACTACTTACCGTTGCCACCCCCCAAGACGAAATCGTAGTCAAACTAGAAAGCGGCGGCGGCATGGTTCACTCTTACGGCTTAGCTGCAGCCCAGCTTAAGCGGTTGAGAGATAAGAACATTCCTTTAACTGTGATTGTCGACAAAATCGCTGCCAGTGGTGGCTATTTAATGGCTTGTATTGGCAACCGCTTACTCTCAGCCCCGTTTGCAATTATCGGCTCTATCGGTGTTGTCTTCCAGATCCCTAACTTCCATCGCTTACTGGAAAATAACCATATTGACTATGAATTAGTCACTGCTGGCAATTTTAAACGAACTCTCACCCTTTTCGGCGAAAACACGCCTGCCGCGCGCGAAAAGCTCCGAGAAGAATTGGAAGCTATTCACGATCAATTTAAAGGTGTTATTAAAGAGTTTCGTCCTACTATTGATATTCAACGCGTATCAACCGGCGAACATTGGTTAGGCCAACAAGCTTTAAGCTTAGGCTTAGTGGATGATTTAACCACCAGCGACGATTATTTATTGCAGAAAAGCGAAACCGCGAATGTTTATGAGATCAGCTTTGAAATTAAAAAATCGTTAAGCTCGCGTTTTAAAATGGCTATGCAACGCATTACCGCTAAAGAACCTGTATTACCCATGTCTATCTAAAGATTATGGAAATAGTTTTTTATGATCCAGAGACACCTCTCGCCTACGACCTTGCTACTCTAGAGCAGCAAGGTCTAGGCGGAACTGAAGCGACCGTCATCCGCATTGCTCATGCTCTAAAAAAATTTTATAAAATTTATATTGCACAACACTGTCGGCAAAAAGATGAAGTAATAGATGACGTGCATTATATTTCTTTTGCTAGCGCCGAAAAAATAAAACCCACTCATGTTGTTTTATTACGACAATATCGCAGCGTCGAAGCAGTTGCGGAATTATATCCACAAGCTAAAAAATTTTTATGGCTTCATAATATGCCGTCTGCAGGTTTATATGAGCAGCGCAAGGCACTTAATCAATTTGAAATTATTGCTGTTTCCAATTTCCATCGCGAAGCTATAAGGAAAAGACTTAAAGGTAAATGGTGGCAAGCTGCTTTTAATGATAACAATCAAATTCCAATTCACACTATATATAACCCAATTGCAGCACTTGAGCCTAATGATACACCTTATAATCCGCACCAATTAATATTTACGAGCTCGCCGCATAAAGGCTTAGCACAAACCTTAAAAATATTTACCAAGCTACGCCATTACTTTCCGGAATACTCTTTACTGATTGCCAACCCTGGCTATGCAGCAATGAATATAACGTTACCGCCACAAGCTTGCTTTCTGGGCGTGCTACCACATCATCAATTAATTCAACACTTGCGAGAATCTTTTTGCGTCTTTTATCCGCAGCAAGAACGCATGGAAACTTTTGGCTTAGTCTATGCTGAAGCTAATGCTGTCGGCACACCAGTTTTGGCACATGACTTCGGCGCAGCCAGCGAAGTGCTGAGCAACCCTAACCAACTGGTTAACGCCAAAAACTTTTCTGAAATTTTAAACAAGATAGAAGAATGGCGTGTACAGCGCCCTGTATTACAAGCAAGAAAAGAATTTGCGCTAGAGCGAGTTGCGCAAGAGTGGCGGTATTTAATTAATGAGCAGCGTTTTTAAACTTTAATCAGCTGTACGCTACTCGGGTCTACAAATGACTTTACCGCATCAATCGCATGTCTTGTGTCTTTCCTTGACCAGAAAGTACCAAACCCACCTAAAGTAGCGCCTGCAACTAGGGAGGCACCGATGCCAGCTCCTTTCGCACTAAATAATATAGCGGGGAAAGCAGCGGCAGGACCTACAGCCACACATAAGCTGGCACCAATAATAAAACCAGCTATAGCACCAATAATGGCACCCACTATCTCGCGCCAGCCGGGCTTGGCTTTATGTTTTTTTAACACTTCAATAAATGTTGTTGCTTCGTCTTTTGTAAGGGAAGGTGATTTCTTTGCAATTGTCGATTGCTGGAGACAAGCAGCCATATTTTTAGAAGCTTCTGCGACTTCTTCTTGTTGCTGAGCGTTTAATTCAGTTTCGGCTTTAGCTATTAAATTTTCTATCTCTTTATATAAGCGATATTCGCGCCTACCTATAATGGCCTTTTTAAAATTATCTGCTGCACTCTCAGCTGAAATAAATCCGAAGGCACTTTGCAGATACGTTAAGGATAAGTTAAAGTCTTTTTCTGCCTTATCTGTGAGTTTCTTTTTCTTCGCAGGCTTTGTTAGTTGAACCGCTTTTTCTTCTAATAAAGGAGGTAAATTTTCAATATCCTGTCTCTGATCTTGGCCTTTTTCTTCTGTGATGGTAATTTTTGGCATTATGTTAAGATCTTTCCAAAGAGAATCATTATTTTCTTTTGTGGCTTTCGCAATTGTTTTTAAGAATGTTTTGCACGCATCCAATTGATCAAATTCACGCTCAAATTTTACATCGCCGTTTTCTGTCTTTATTGTCCCTTGAAGTTTTAAAGCAAGCGGAGTGCCTTTCGGCAATTTATTTTCCTCAAGGTGTTTGCTATAGCTTTCATAAATACCTTGAAAATAATTAAGTATACTCACCAACCCACCTGTCGTTGCGCCTGCCTCACCCTTACGATCAGTTTCATTGCCTAACCATTTTGCACGGGTTTTTATGGCGACAAAATTATAGCTTAGTGTTCCGTATAAAGAAGTTATCTTGGGCATGGTTGTAATTTATCTCGATTAAAGTTGAATTGCGTTAGCATCAAATAACGCGTAATTTTAATTCAATTCCATAGGCTAAGCTATCTAAAGTATGTAATTCAGACCCGCCTTCAACCGCAATCATAACCTTTTGATTAATAGGTTAATGAGCCGATTAATATAAATAATCGGCTCATAAATGAGCTTGATATTGAGCCGATTAAGGTCTATAATCGGCTCATGATCTATAATTGGCAACAACCAGATTGGCCTAATTTTCGATATGAGCTGACATCCGTACTAGATGTTTTATTGTCTATTGCAGAAAAAGCAGGCCAAATCAGCGGTAAACTTACTCATCTTTCGACGGGTCTACAAACTGAAACCATGATTAACCTTATGGTTGAAGAAGCAATTAAAACCTCTGAAATTGAGGGTGAATACATTAGCCGGCCTGATGTACGCTCATCAATTAAGAATAAGCTGGGTTTAAATCAGAATATTGCTCCTGTACACGATAAAAGAGCTCAAGGTGTAGTTGACATGATGTTTGATGTCCGCAGCACATTTAAACAACCGCTAACAGAAGAAAAACTTTTTGAATGGCATTTAATGTTGATGTCTGCAAATACTAACCCTGAACTTAAAGTAGGGTTTTGGCGCACCCATAAAGAACCCATGCAAATTGTTTCTGGACATCATGGTAACTGGGTTGTTCATTTTGAAGCACCTCCATCACCAGCCGTTCCCAAGGAGATGAAGCAGTTTATTAATTGGTTTAATGATACTGCTCCAGGCGGCGCTAAAGAAATTAAGTTTGCCCCCATAAGAGCAGCGGTAGCGCACTTGTATTTTGAAAGCATCCACCCGTTTGAGGATGGCAATGGCCGAATTGGTCGTGCGATTTCAGAAAAAGCCCTATCACAAGGATTCGGCTATCCTGTTATGTTGAGTTTATCCCAAGCTATTGAAGCCAACAAAAAAGCTTATTATGCGGCATTAAATACTGCATCTAAATCTAACGAAATAACAGATTGGGTGAGTTATTTTGTAAAAATCATATTAGATGCGCAGACTACAGTAGAAAAACAAATTAATTTTATTGTTAACAAATCAATCCTTCTTGATAATTATGAAAGCCTATTAAATGAACGAGAACTTAAAGTGGTACGTCGCATGCTTGATGCCGGCATTGAAGGATTTGAAGGCGGCATGCATGCTAAAAAATACATGAAGCTAACAGGAGTTTCAAAAGCTACGGCTACTCGAGACCTGCAGCATCTATCTGACTTAGGAATATTTAAGCAGATAGGCGATGGCCGTAATATCCATTATGAGATTAATTTTTTAAACACTGCCTCCTCGTAATATTGCGCGCCGCCCATTTTGACAAAAACATGGGCATCATGAGCAAGACCACTGTCACCCCGCAAAATTCTCATCCAATTACTAAACTTGGGCATTGGTTTATCATGAGAATTTGTGCGGGGTCTGGTTGCCTGTCTACATAGAACATAAAACCTTAAATTATTTTAGGCTATCTCTTCCTTTGCCGATTAATCTAAATTATATTACCGTTTATTTCGGTTAATAGGATAATAAATTGCATCAGTATCGATAAAAGCAGTTTTTAAGAGCTTATTCGAATTTATTATTTTAAAAACAATAGGTTATGCTTAAGATGCGGATGATCAATATTTAATTTTAAATCAGACTATATGAAATATATTACACAACATATAGCTAATATCCTACAGACTAGTACACACACGTTGAATATTATATCGCCAACAAATTTTAGTTAACTCTAATTTTATTCAGCTTAAGCTGATTAGCTATACCAGTTAATATTCCATCAGGAGGGAAATATGTTTAATTTTTTAAATCGAATAATGGATACCCACCATTATCGGAAAAGTCGGATTATCCGAAGCTCTTTTAGTAATAGATTTCGCGATACAATAGCTGTTTTCTTTAACTTACTCGATTATCCCCTACTTGGGCTTCCTTCTATTTTTTTTAAGTTACAGATTATCCCTTTACTCGGGCTAGTTTTTTCTATCGCTTTTAATGTGATAAACCTGGCAAAATTTTTGGTTGCTTCCATTTTAGTTCTAGCGGTTTTACCCATAGTTGCAGTTGTGCATGCCTGGTATAGCTCAGTGAAAAATTCATTAACTAAGCTCGCCGAGCATTTAAAAATTATACCGCTAGATTTATTTGGACAACCGGGAAAAGAAAAAGAGTTAAAAGACAGCTATTGGTCAAGCGAAGACTTCATGGCCATGCCCGTCTATAAGAATAAGCATGAGAAAAATGCCGATTGGAAATTTTGTAATAATAGCTCAGCTTCTTATTCCAGTTCAGAATTTGATATTACTTTGGCTTTATGTCGTGTACAAAATGTTAAGAGCAGTTTATTAGTGCCAGAAAGAGTGGATATAGGCTCTAAACCTGAGGTAAAAGCATTAATAAAAAATATACCTGAGAATAAAAAACCCATGCAGGCTATATTACAAGCGAATATGTTCTGGGCAACTAGCGTATTAGCAGAAACCAAATTAATTGAAAGAATGGAAGAAGAATTTGGTATAAGGCCAGAATTTTAAGCTTGCCTAGTTATGCGGCGTGAGGGATGGAGCTATTGGCATCGAGGTTAATATTACTTATCCATTTACATTTGAACTGAGAAATTAATGATTTGTGATGGTTGTTTAACTTTATAAATAAACAAAAAAGCCTGCATACAGCGTGTATCAGGCTTTGAAGTATTTAAGTTTTGGTATATCGTAGCAGCAGATTTAAGGCTTGCTTACACAATATTGCTTAAGGAGTTTGCCAGTATGAAGACCCGTGAAGAACTAAAACAACATATAGATGCTATGTTAGCTGAGGATTGGCGGGAACTTGATAAATTATGGGATTACTTTCGGGGCGGAGAATTAGCTAAAGCCCCTAATCACACAGTAGATAAATACTGGTTTAATTATTTTTTAAATCATGCTGAGCAAGGAAATTCTTGGGCAATGATTGCTATAGGTAATTTTTATGAATGGGGCATAGGAACAAAGAAAGATGATAAATTAGCGGTAGAATATTATCAGCAAGCCGCTAACCTCAATAATCCTCGCGGTATTACCATCATTGGGAATTGCTATAACAACGGCTATGGCTTTGAAAAAAATATTCACTATGCTCGAAAATTTTATCAAAAAGCTGCCGAGCTAGATTACCCAGAGGCCTACTATAGTTTAGCTATATTAGAAAAAGAATCTAATTTAAAAGAATACAGACGATTGCTACTCCTTGCTGCAGGCCACAATTATCCTCAAGCTTTAAAAGAGTTGTACCTACCTGCGTGGAATCTAGGAAATCCATTCAAGTTATATAAGCCAAATAACAAAGATCTTGAAATTAGCATTACCAATAATTCAATCACTAAAATAATCAGTGGAACATCGCATACCGAGCTTGAGTCATACACTATTACTATTCAGTATAATGGCCCCATTAATATAGGTGATAGAACCATTCTAACCAGAAAGATAAACCACATTCCTAAACCTAGCGAGGCATTGCAAAGAAGAGCTCGAAGAGAAGCCGAATATTCAACGTCAAATATAATAGCAATGCTTGTTTCCTTAGCTACTTGCACATGGCCATGCGTGCTTTGCCTTGCATACCCGGATAATGCTTGCTGTGATCCTTGTGATGCAATATTAAAAGAACAAGGAGATATAAACACCTATGCTTGGGATCTTGCGCGGGATGCATACATTCCTCAATGTGAAAAAATTTTTGCGGGGTATATACAAGAAGCTGATGAAATACTTTCAAAACGGCTTGGACAAATAAGTCAAGAACAAGAGCAAAAACCTTCGGAGTATAAATCTTACGAGCCCAATCAAGGAAGAACAGACACGCAGTCTATTCAATCACAACTGATCCAGGCTCAAAATCAGCTTTTACAACTCCAGAGCCAATTACTTCAAGCCCAACAGCAAAACGCGCCCTTACCAAGTGCACCGCCTGAATACAATTCACCACCGCCGTACAATGTAAATGTAAGCCAAAATTTATTTAAGCCTGCCAAAACCGGCCCTCAGCAAATTGAGGTGCAGCCGCTTAATAAAAGCTTCCAACCATCAGCACCAAATAGGTAATCGAGATTAGCCTTATCAGTTTTCTGGTAAGGCTGAGTTTAAGCTTAGTCAGTAGGCATGGACCTTAATAATGGGTTATAAATAGATATAGGCTAGGCACCGAATAGGTAAATGATATTAGCCTTATCAGTTCTGGTAAGGCTGAGTTTAAGCTTAGTCAGCAGGCATGGGCCTTAATAATGGGTTATAAATAGATATAGGCTACGGTGGCCCT
The DNA here is from genome assembly GCA_964639745.1 of uncultured Coxiellaceae bacterium. GTDB lineage: Bacteria > Pseudomonadota > Gammaproteobacteria > DSM-16500 > DSM-16500 > JABDGC01. Next base: position 18,910 of record CAZXFO010000309.1, read on the forward strand.
CTATCAATACAATTGACTAACATCGATTTAATCAGTAAATTTAGATGCGCAAAACCTAGATATACCCAACCATAAAGGGCTTTATAAGGAGAGAAACAATGGACAGCAGAAAAAAAATCAAATCTACTAAAGACGTCATCGAATTTTACTCTGAATTAAGACAGGGATACAATTTAAAAAAATATACTAATGCATATATTAAGCAAGCAATAACTGAAACATTAGCTACAATAAAATTAAATGATGAGAAAGTATTAAGAATTATTCATCACCTTACCCCTTCATGCAGTATTATAAGCCCAGGTATTTTTAAAGACACATTTAATTATAATCTAATATCAATTTTACAAGGCACTTTTAAAGCCAAGGATGAACTTGAAAAATCATTATCTGGGCTAGATAAATATTTTATTAGCGAATTGGCTAAAGCTGTTGGTGGTAAATTTTACCTTGAAAGCCAATTCCCAAGCTTAGAGTCACCGAGTCATCTCTCTCCAATACCATCCAGCGGTCTTCTCGCCAACCCTCCTCCCTACTCACCGCAATTCACTTCTGATAATCCAAATGCTTTTTTTGCTAATGGAGCCGCTTCCGATAGCACTACCAATTCCCAAGGATGGAAACATCTACAGCAGAGAATTCATGCTGACACCCAGCAAGCTAATGAAGCACATAGAAGGGAACTTTTAGAAAACGCAGAAGTCAAAAGCCATTTGATTGAACACAATCGCTTAATGCAAGAACAATTCCTACAAGTAGCCCACAACAGTATGGAAAGATCTAAACAAGACCAAAGCTTTCAAACCATAGACCTTAATTATGCCGCATTACACAACAGCAACTTACTGCTTTTAAGTCAACAGCAAGATGCGCTTAAAGGGACACAAGCTAATCTCAATGACACCCAACAAGAATTAGACCGACAAAGAAAAGATATTTTACTTAAACAGGGCTCTGCTATCCCCAAATTGAGATCAAGCAAGTCATGAAATTTAAGAGTATAAAAGAGGCAATAGCTTTTTATCTCGAATTAAAACCTTACACTAAATTCACAAAGGAATACCTTCAAAAACAAATTGCTGAATTAATCGCTGGCTTAGAAAATTTAGGAATGACCGAACGGCGCATTACTAAGTTAATTCAAAAGTTAGCCCCAAAATCTGAGCTATTAACCGGTCTTATAATTAAAAAGCCCAAACATCCTATCAACAATCTTTTCATGGGCAAACTTCCTGCTGGGCAAAAAGAAAAACTTGAAGAGCAACTAGATAAGTTAGACCGATATTTAATTCAGCAAATTGCTATTTCTCAGGGCAAAAATTTCTTTTTAATCTCAACTTTGTTTGAGCAAAATGAAGAAAAACTCTCTATTGATACCCATGTACCTCTAATTATAAATAATAATTCTATCCTAAAATCAGAGTTAATATGTTCCGGAGGTCACTTACTGCAAGCAGAACAGCAATATGAAAGAATGCGTCAAACCAGGGCACAAGAAGAAGTTTTCATAAAAGAACTTACCAAAAAATTACAACAACAAGAACAAGAATTAGAGCACAGAAAATTACAGCAGCAATACCAACTGCTAAGCAATTTCGATCTATTAAACCTACAACAGAGACAAGAAAAATTACAAAAGGAGCAAGAGTGGATTAATGAAACCAGTGACCTATTATCGAAACAACGCCATGAAATCCTGACTAAACAAAAATCTGTGACCAACTCAGAAATTAGGGAACAGCTTAAAAGCTTGTTAGAGGGAACAGATAAACTATCATTTTCACTCAAAGAAATACATTTCCAAATAACAAACCTACATCAAGAGATGAAGGCTGACCATCAAAAAATTAACCATAAACTAGATATAATTCATAGCAATACAAAAACTAAAAGCCTAGATGAAAAAATTCAAGAAGTACGCACTGAGAAAATAGAAAACAAATCAATTTCTGAAGAGCTATTGCTTTATATTCCAACCAGAGCTAGTTCCCAGCCTGATGACGAAAAAACTTCCGATCTAGAGGTTGATGTTAAAACTTTTCTAGAGAGCAACGAAAAAGTCTTACTCATCTTAGGAGGATCAGGAGCAGGGAAATCTTTATTTGGTCAATATATAGAAAGAGAGCTATGGAAAAATTACCAAAAAAATAGCTATCTACCCATTTTTACATCCCTAACAACTCTCAAAAACCCACGCCAAGATCTATTAGCAGAGTGTTTAACTCAAGCAGGTTTTTTAGCAGAAGAGCAAAAATCGATTATTAAACAAAAAAAATTACTCTTAATATTAGATGGCTATGATGAAATTCATTCAAAAGATAATTTATACGACAGCAATCATATAGAGCAATATAACATTAAATTAATAATAAATTGCCGGTCAGAATATCTTTTCAACAAAGAATGCGATTATAGAAATCAATTTGTCCCCTACCTCAACGACAAACCACATACCATTGCTTTCCGCCAACTTTTTATTACGCCTTTCTCACCTAGTCAAATACAAGATTATTTAAAAAAATATGTTTCAATAAACAAGCCCATTTGGAAAGACTGGCAGCAATATCAGAAAGCTATTGATGATATGCCAGATATTAAAAAACTAATTGAAACACCTTTCTTACTCTATTTAGCTGCGGATGTGTTACCCGAGATCGTCAATCAAGCTAAAGAGCGTAAAGAGAAAGGTGAAAATTATAGCATTACTCGAAGAAGGCTATACGAAGAGTTCACCAACCAGTGGTTTGAACGACAAATTAGAAAATTACGTAACAATGGACAACTGAATATCCTAGGTAGTAATCCATTAAATGAGCTGCGTGCTTATAACCAAAAGCTCGCTGAAAAGCTTTATCTTGAAAGTACTGGATGCATGATTCAGTATAATGAAAAGATGGATGATTGGCGTGAATTCTTCGGAGAAGATACTAAAACAACAGTATTGCGATTAGCTAGTCCCATTAAAAGAGAAGGCATTAATACTTATACATTTCTGCACAAATCATTGTGGGAGTATTTCCTAACAAGCCAAGAGAACAATCTCAGTAAAAAATTATTAAAAGATGAACCATCAGCTATTTTATTTTTAGCAGATAAAGTAAACGAAGAGGAAAACTTCAAGGCGGAGCTATACGCCATTATTGAAGAATCTAAGAAGCGTGAAAGCTTAGCTATAGCAGCGGCTAATGCAATTACAATATTAAATGTTGCCGGAGAGATATTTTCAACTCGCGACTTTCGAGGTATTCGCATCCCAGGAGCCGACTTATGCAATTCGGTATGCGATAGCACACAGTTTCAAGAAGCAGACTGCAAAGATGTGGCATTCAGCGGCGCTTGGTTACATCAAGCCGATTTTAATAAGGCAACCCTAGATGGTGTAGATTTTGGAGAAAGTCTTTCGATAACTGTAGATGACCAAGTTCACAGAGTTGATTTCTCGCCTGACGGTCAATGGCTAGCTGTGGCAGCTGGAGGAATATATCAATCGGACAAAACGCAAGGGGTTTATTTATATGATGCAAAATCTTATCAATTAATACATATATTTTCAGAATATACTGGCTGGACTATAGGCCTAAGCTTCATTTCCAATAATACATTAGCTGCAGTTGGCAGAGATGAGAAAATTCGGTTGTGGGATATATCAGAAAAAAAGTTACTACATATTTATACAGGATCTTATGCGAGCGCTTATAGAGATGCAAATTTTGGCCCCGAGAATTCTTTAGCTGGGGGATTTGGAGTAGATGGAGCTATATGGTATTTTGACTACCAAAAGCAAAATGGATATATGTTTGAAGGCCATAAAGAGTATGTTACAAGCGTTTGTTTTGGTCCAAATAACTTATTAGCTTCGGGATCAGCTGATAAAACAGTTAGGCTTTGGGATTTAAAAGATAAAAAGCTGCTATATGTCTTCGAAGGACATACTGGCGCTATTAATAGCATCAGCTTTGATCAAGATCGTTTTCTGGCATCGGGAAGCGACGACAAAACAATCCGGCTTTGCGATGCTATTGAAAAGAAGCTAATACACGTGTTTGGTTCTCCCGATGACAACGTAGTCACATGTATTAATTTCGGGATGAATGGCTTGCTAGCATCTTTTTCATCTAATATCCATCTTTGGGACATTTATAGAAAAAAATTGCTTCACGTCATTACAAACCCTCACTATAGCTCTATTAGAGCTATTAAATTTTCCTCAAATGATTTATTAGTTGCAGTTACCGATTCCATTCCCAGTAAAATCTATTTTTTAAAAACAGTTAAGAAAAAACTTATTAATAATAAAGATCACCTCATAGATAGCCTCGATAATGATATGATTATAAGCATTAGTTTTAGTGTTAGCGGGTCATTAGCTGTAAAGCATGCCAAAACATTGCATATCTGGAACCCCCGAAGCGGCAAATTAGTGGATACTATCGATGAATACACGGGAGATAACGATGATAGACTGTTTGATTACGGACAAATATTTTTCATAGGGAATAATTTACTGATCTTCTCAGGCCCTTGGGCTATCGGGCTAGTGGATACAACTAGAAAACAATCCATGCGTATTCTTGATGGATTTAATAGTGCTCTTACCACAATGAGTTGGAATAAAAATGGCTTATTAGCATCTGGCCACCATGAAGGCGAGGTATGCCTTTGGGATATAAAAGAAATGAAGATGATATATCTTCTTAAAATTCATACAAAACTTCTTAACATCATTAAACTTGGGGCTGATAATTTACTTGCCTCAGTAGAACTATGTAGTAAAAACATTTACCTATGGGATATAAAAGATAATAAATTATCTCATATTTTTGAAGGTCATACTGGCGAAATTACGTGTATTGACCTAAGCTCAGATAATTTATTAGCCTCATCGAGTGAAGATAATACAATCAGGCTTTGGGATATCCGTCAAAAGAGATTAATTCATGTGTTTGAAAATAATAAAGCGGCCGGTTTAAGTTTTGGCCCAAACAACTTATTAGCTTCATTTACTCGTTATGTTAAAGTGCAAATATGGGATGCTAAGCATTTTGTTTGCTTGGCAGTCATATCCGATTTTCAAGGATTCAAGCATTCTATAGCATGGCACCTGGAAGCAAACAATATCTATTTTGCTATAGCTGGCACTAAATTTGTATCTTATTGGCAGCTTATTCAGCAAGACAAAGAGGTAAAAACAATTTTACTTTGGTCTCCATATCAAAATAAACTGGTATTAACAAAAGCAAATTTTCTTCATACATCCGGACTAAATGAGCTTACCAAAAAATTTCTTAATGAGCGTGGCGCTAAAAATACAGCCTCCTACTCTATCATTAGCCAATCATCAGCTTCTTTTTTTACGTTAGATAAAAAAAATAAGTCTAATAATGGTGGGAATAAATCCCTAGAGAACATAACAACACCTTCAAATAACGAAACTAGTAATTATGTTCATTTTAAAATATCAGCTCCTCACTCTAATAAATTGACAACCGAAGATCGATTATTTATGGCTGCGGCTACCGTGATAAAATCACCCTATAATTTTCTTACTATCAATGGTAAAAGCCATATTGAAACAATAGTTAATTTAAGAGAGTGGTGCTCTATCTTTGGTAAAAAACTTATCTTGGGAGAAGACCTAATTATAAGAAATGACCACGGAAAGATGTTAACTAAAGATGATCCTGAATTACAAAACATTCTTACAGCTGTTGTTAAACCTGGTCTTGTTCTTAAAAAGTTAAATGAGATTTTTGATTACCCAGCAAATGGCGGGAACGGTGAAACATACGGCGATCAAATAAAGGCACTTTGCGAAGCTTCTTCCAATCCCAGGGTACGGCAGCTTTTCAGTGCATATACAAAGCAAAATAGTAGCAACAGGCTTTCTTTTGATTTTTCTGATCAACCCGCTAATCAAGTACAAGAAACCCAACAATTAGCTGCACCCAAACATTAAGAGTGATGCATGAGCCTTGATACCCTTTTATGGCGAGCACTAATAAAGCTTATCAGCTGCGTAAACAACCCATATCTAATTTAGACTTTTGTTAATCTGTCTACATAATAGTACAGCAGCTGCTTGCAGCACGCTGTTCTGCCACATGCTCATTATTGTTATTTAAATTCTGAACTGAGCTTAATGAAGCTGGGTTTAGATTGTAGCCTGGGCTAGATAGCTTTTGCTTTTCGGGCGTACTTTGATTACTAGAAGGTGGGCTAATGCGACGTGGTGGGGTTGGAGCATTATAGTCTACTGATTGAGTTATAGATGCAATGTGCAATGCAGGACTAATTTGTTGGGCTTGCTTAAGCGATGCATTAATAGATACCGTAGAACCTTTTGAATTAGCTTGCAACAAATCGGTAGCTACCTCTGTTCTTATATCTTTTATTAGCTCATCTCTTATTTGATTGTATTGGTTAATCGCTTTTTCTTCTTGTTTTAAAATCTGAACATGGTTATCAATCAAATCAACCAGTAATTCTTCACATCTTTCTGCATTCTGCCTATGCAGAGCTGCTTTTTGCTTGTGTGCTTCTGAACTTTTCTCCAGCATCTCTGCGTTTCGCTCGTGGATTTCGGCGTTTCGCTCGTGCATCTCTGCGTTTTTCTTATGGATCACGGCATCTTTTGTGCAAATTTCGTTGTTACGTTTATGTAAATTTCTTCCAAATTCGAGGTTTTCTTTTTTAGCCGCGTCTAATTTTTTTATCTGCATCCCGCAAACGCTATGCTGATTAATATAGTCCTTTAATAGCTCTTCAAAATGTTTCAGAAGATGAACTTCATTATTGTGAAAAGCTAAAAATCCATCATCCTGGCTTATAGGCTGTGTAGAATTTAATTTCTGAGCCCAAACATCTAGTTGAGGCTTGAGGGCACTAAAGTCAGGGCGCGGTAGCTTTGATTTAAGAACCTTCCATTGTTCTTTGAAGTTATCAATCCCCTTATCCATAACTTCAGCTTTTGGCCAACTAATTTGTATCGGCTCGTTATTATTTAAGGAAATTTGATATGCTGTTGCCGCGTCTTTAAATTCTCGATCTAATACTTCTAATTTTTTAATTTCAGAAACTATAGCTAAAAACTTGGTTTTATAATCATTGAAATTCTGCAGTAGGCTTTGACTATTGGTAAAGCTAAATAATAAGGCAGCAATTTGTTGATTCTGTTGTGAAACTTGTAGAGAAGATGCATTAAATTTATCCAGATAAGATTTTCTCGCAGTCAATAATTGGTTAAATTCTTGCTCTATTCGGCTTTGCATAAGGTCCACTCCTAACTTGAGTCGAACCTATCATAGGCGATGGGTTATTTTAAGGCAAGTTGAGGTCATAAAATTTGCTTAAATAATGAATTTAAGTTTGAACTAGATCAAAGAAAAAACACTCGAACAAGTTAAATAGGTAAGCTAAAAGCCAAAACGAGGAGCAGAACCAGGCTCTGAGTCTTCTAAATCTTGGTTTGACCCGGGCTCAGCATCCTCCAAGTCTGTAGGCAGGCCTGGCTGAGAATCTTCTAAATCCTCTTCTAAACTTCCTTCTGGGTCTTCATCAATATATTTAGAATCTGATATCTCTTGGGATTGCGATGCTTTGTTTTCCTTTTCCTCAGCAACAGCCTTTTCTTCTACTGCAACAGATTTTTCTTCTACTGCAACAGCTTTTTCCTTTATTGCTCCAAGCTTTTTTTCCACCGAAATAACTTCTTCCTTATTCTCCTCTACCCTTTGGTCCAACCCTATTTCCTTAATATCTGTTATCACATTATTTGATTTTCTAGCTTCGCTATGTTGGTTCTCAACGTTACTTCTAACTTCCGATAATAGGTCTATTTTGCCACTCAATATCGGCTTAACACTCTTTACCTCTCTCAATAATGCTTCAGTATTTTTACCATCACGACTTAATCCAGAAAATGAATGATCTAGTTGTTGCCCCACATCTCGTATTTCATTGGCTACACTATATATTAGCTTTGCATCGCCTTGAGGATTTCTAATTTCTTTTTGTAGATCATCGCTACGTTTTTCAACATTTTTAATGTATTGCAGCATTCCATTTTCATAATTGATCCAAGCTGATTTCTCATTTTCCAACGCTATTGCTGCTTTTAATAATACCTCAGAAGAATACTGCACATTGCGGAATTCATCAGCTAGCTTCAGCTCTGCAGCCAAGTCGGGAGGGAGTCTATTTAAGAGCTCATTATTCTTTATAATTAATCCTAACAATTTTTCTGTTCCAGCTTTATCCTGAGTAACGAGCAACTTCTTAGCTGCATCAACTACTGCAGATATACTGGCTTTCAATTCTGGGTCTTCATATTTTGCATTCTTTAAATGCGACTCTAAATTTGAATAAATTCTTAAAATATCTGTCGCAGCTTCTTGCCTGAAATCTCTGATTGTGTGTTCATAGGAGGTAATTAAATTTCTAACCTGCGATAATTCTTCTTTTAAGTGGCTAGTATAATTTTCAATTTTGTATTTTAAGTCCATGACTGTTTGTTTGTAAGCTTTAATAGCTGAAGGCGATGAAACTAATTCAAACTTAGTCGCAATTTCAAAAATCCGCTCATTAGTATCTTTGCTTTTAATTCTATGACGGTCGCAAAATTCGCAAAACCATTTTTCTAAGGCCATCATCCGGTTAAAAATAAATTGACGCGCTTTATCGTCCAAGGCAATAAGAAACGCAACAAAAATGGCATCATTAAATATTTTCTTTTCTCCATCTTTTTTTAAATTAAAATGGTATAGATCCGTTAACTCTTTATTAAGCTCACTTCTTTTCACATCTATGAGCTTGTTAATCTGCTCATGCAATGCGCCTTGCTCGTGTCCATTTTGGTATTCTTGCATAATAAATACAGCAACAAGCAAGCTGTAATCATTTTCTGGCAGCTTAGAAGAGAACGCGTTTTGTAATTCCGTATTTGCCATAGGGACAAATTCCCATTTAGTTACGGTCTTAGATTAATTATAGACGGAGTTTTGAAAAAAATTCTCTTTTACTAACAAGAAGTTATAGGGGTACAATTAAGCTGTCCAGGGTATATGTAAACGGTCTTGCTGTACTGTGATTGTTCTATCTAGAGTATGTGATGGAACGGATAAAAGAATATGGTCGGCCTTTATATTCGAGCATTTATACTGGCATGCTTTATCGGCAGTTATTACTCACATCAATAGCAAGGTGCGGTCGTGCTATTGATGCTGAATTAAATTACTTAGATAAAGCTGGATGTGAATCTGTAAATTTTTTAAAATCGTCTTGTTCTGATTTTAAGTACTTTACTATCTCATCTGCTGCAGGACGTTTATCAGGATTATCGTCCCAACAGAATTTAATTAAGCTCGCCACTTTAGGTGGACAATCTTCGGGGATATCCTCGCGCGTGCCTTGGGCTATCCAAAGGGGAATTAGATTGGCATCTTCTGCGTCTTGAAAAGGCATCTTTCGTGAAGCCACTTCGAAGAATGTAACCCCTAAACTATAAATATCTGACTTCTTCGTGAATTTTTGGCGTCTAATGATCTCAGGTGCAATCCAAGCTAAGGTGCCAATAGGCCCTACTTTGGCATAAGTGCTCTTGGTTTCATTTTTGATTTTGGATAAACCAAAATCCGCCAGCTTAGCTTCCATATGTTGGTTCAGCAATACATTTAAACTCTTTAGATCACGGTGCATAATCTCCTCTTTATGAAGAAAAGCTAGACCGCATGCAATATCGGTAATAATGCGATACCTCATTTCCCATTCCAAGGGTTGTTTACTGTGCAATACGTTAAATAAAGAGCCCTTAGGCATATATTCCATCGTGAGAGAAAATTTTGGCGATAAGCAGTAGCCATAAAATTGTACCGTATTTGGTGAACGTAAGCGCGCCATGATTTGTGCTTCTTTTTCAAATTCTTCTTTGGCTACTTCCGTTAAATTTGTTGCCAACAATTGCTTAATTGCCACATCATAATGACGATAAGTACCTTTAAAGACTACACCATAGGCCCCGCGTCCTAATTCTTGCCCATAAACCAATTCTTCGTGGTTCAGAAGAAGTGACACGGACAAACTTGGACCCGCTGTAATATCTTGACCTGAAAGTGGAGAAATCGGGGGAATGTTGGACGTATTACTGCTTAAAGATATAGACTGGTGACTTGGGTTAGAGGAAATGTTTTGTAGAGATGGACTAACGTTTGCAAGCGATGTTCCACTAACAGAGGAACTTAATGATGTTGTAGGTGCAGGTTTTATACCTTGGGAACGTAGAGCTTCTGCTTGCGCCTTGGCATCTGTATGTCCTTGTGCTTCTGCTTTTTCATACCATCTTAACGCTTCTACTAAATCTTTCCTCACCCCTTGGCCGTTATAATAACACTTAGCTAAATTATTTTGCGCATCTGCATTCCCTTGATCTGCTGCTTTATGAAACCATTTCGCTGCCTCATTGAAATCTGTTGCTACCCCTTGGCCTTTTTTGTAACACCAGCCTAAATTATTTTGCGCATCTGTACTCCCTTGCGCTGCTGCTTTACTGAACCATTTCACTGCCTCACTGAAATCTTTTGCTACCCCCTCGCCATAATAGTAACGCAAACCTAAATTATATTGCGCATTAGCATGGCCTTGTTCTGCTGCTTTACGATACCACTTCACCGCTTCTTCAAAGTCTTTTATAACCCCTTGGCCGTTATAATAACACCTGCCTAAATTAACCTGCGCAGAACAATGCTCTTGTTCAGCTGCTTTGCGGTACCATTTCACAGCCTCTCCAAAATCCTTTTCAATTCCTTGGCCGACTTTATAACATATACCTAAGTTGTTTTGCGCGTCAGCATTACCTTGATCTGCTGCTTTGCGATACCATCTCACTGCATCACCAAAATTTCTTTCCACCCCTTTGCCACTGTAATAACAATCACCTAATTCATTTTGCGCACCAGCATGTCCTTGGTCTGCTGCTTTGCGGTACCATTTCACAGCCTCTTCCAAATTTTTTGCCACACCTTGGCCTTTTCCATAACACCAGCCTAAATTAAATTGCGCATCAGCATTCTCTTGGTCTGCAGCTTTACGCCACCATTTTAGTGCTTGACCTAAATCCTGCCTAACTCCGCGGCCTTTTCCGTAGCACCAACCTAAGGCATTCATTCCCCATAAATTTCCACTATCCGCTGCGCGTCTATAATGCTTCAACGCCTCAGAATCACTCTTTGGCACCTCCCAGCCATGTGAGTAAAAATTACCTAACATATGACTTGCATAAAAGTTATTGTTAGCAGCATGCTCGGTAAAAAATTTAAAGGCATAACATTTTCTTTTACTAAGTTCTTTATGGGGCTCTATCTGTGATTGAAAGTAATCATAGAGCTTATCTTTCGCCTGCCATTGCCCTTCTAAAATTCGTGATAAGCACGCTAAAAATTCTTGCTCTTGCATAACTTTTGCATGGGATATTTCACTAACAGATGAAGAAATAGAAAAGCTTGATATTGTAGTTGCAGGCCTTATACATTGAGAACGTAAAAATTCTGCTTGCTCCTTAGCTTCTGTATGTCCTTGCGCCTCTGCTTTTTCATACCACCTTAACGCTTCTACTAAATCTTTCGTCACCCCCTGGCCGTTTTTGTAACACCAGCCTAAATTATTTTGCGCATTAGCATTTCCTTGCTCTGCTGCTTTGCGGTACCATTTCACCGCTTCTCCGAAATCCTCCTTCACCCCTTGGCCCGTTTTATAACACAAACCTAAATTAATTTGCGCGATAGCACATCCTTGTTCTCCTGCCTTGCGGTACCATTTCACAGCTTCTTCAAAACTCTTGGCCACCCCTTCGCCATTTTTATAGCACCAGCCTAAACTATATTGAGCACCTGCGTGCCCTTGTTCTGCGGCTTTACGAGACCATCTCACCGCCTCACTGAAATTTCTTTCCACTGCATTGCCACTGTAGTAACAATCACCTAAATCATTTTGTGCTTCCACATTCCCTTGCTCTGCCGCTTTACGGTACCATTTTGCTGCTTCAACAAGATCTTTAATTACCCCTTGGCCGTAGTAGTAACAATCACCTAAATTATTTTGCGCATCCGCATCCCCTTGGTCTGCCGCTTTGCGGTACCATTTCACCGCTTCTCCAAAATCTTTTGCCACCCCTTGGCCGTTTTGGTAACACGAGCCTAAATTATTTTGCACACAAGCTTCTCCTTGATCTGCCGCTTTGCGGTACCATTTCACTGCCTCTCCGAAATCTTCAACCACTCCTTGGCCGTTTTTGTAACAGGAACCTAAATTATTTTGCGCAGCAGTATGCCCTTGTTCTGCCGCTTTACACCACCATTTGATTGCCTCGCCAAAATCCTTCGCAACCCCTTGACCATAGTAATAACTTAGACCTAAGTTATGTTGCGCTTCAGCGTTGCCTTTTTGCGCCAAAGTTAATTGTGCTTTAAAATTTTTAACATCTCCTGACTCTATCGTAAGTGTCTTTTGAGGAGTGTAGGCTTCCAGTTGGTGAATGATGGCTGTAAGTGGAGGGCGTTTAGCAGGCGTTGCATGCCAACATCCTTGGATGATGGCTTTGAAGACGGAAGGAACATTCTCTGAAATAACCTCACGCTCTCCTTTTACAATACGCATTAGAAGCGAAGCATCTTGCTTACCTCCATAAGGGCGTTTGCCTGTCACAATTTCCCATAACACCATCCCCAAGCTATAGAGGTCGGAAGCTTCACTGGTTGTTCCGCCTTTTTGTAGGCATTCAGGCGCCATCCATGCGATGTTGTTACTTTTTTCTTCAACCCCTGCAATACTGTGTGTACGAATAGACGATAAACCGAAGTCAGTGATTTTGGCTTTTCCGTTGGCATCCACTAGGATATTTGCACTCTTTAGATCTCGATGGATTACTCCTTGTTTATGTAAATAATATAATCCCCTAGCAATATCTAGAGCCATTTGCTTTTGTTGTTCCAAAGATAAGGTTGTTTTATTTAAGTAAGCATACAAAGATCCGTGTGCGGCATATTCTAAAAGAAAATAAGGAGACGCGGCCTCTAAACAAGCTCCTAATAATTGCACCACATTAGGATGATGCAGCCGGCTTAGAATATTAGCTTCGCGGCTTAATTGAGCAAGGGTTTCAGGCGAAGCTGTACCTTTCAAGGTCTTGATTGCTACCGGTTGCTCATTCCAGCGTCCTCGATAAATCACCGCAGAAGATCCTTCTGCAATTTTGGTATCAAACAAAACCTCATGTGCTGGCACACATAAATGAGGTGGCAATGTCGATTGCTTACCTTGCTTCTCAATACATAGCTCAGCAAAATGCCTCTTCATGGAAGTCAGTTGCGCCAACAAAATCTCTTTCTGTTCTTCTTGCTGGAATTGAAGCTTTTGTATTGCCTTTTGATGTTCTAGGTTGAGTCTAAAAATCATTTCCTGGTGCTTTACTAGATAAGCTTTATCTTTAGCTTGGTCCTTTTTATCTTGCTCACGGTTTACTATGTTTTGTGCTTGAATTCCGATGTTCAAGAGTTCAACGGCTTTGAAGAGTTGGTCGTTTAAAATTTCAAAGCGTTCATTGTCAATTCCCGCTTTTATTACTCGTGCATACCATTTTTGCTTTTGTGAGAAGAGCTTAATAAAGTCTACACATTCTTTTAAGCAGGCCTCTATGGCTTGTAGCGCAGGCAAATAGTGTTTGGAATCTTTAATCTGGCCTAATTCTTTAAGCGCTGTGATAACTATATCAACCCGCTCGTGCAATCGCTGACATTGTTCTTGGTTTGCTTGCGCTGCTTTGACCTGCTGATGCAAAATTACAGCCAGGCTAAATATTGCTTGAATTAATGTATCCATAGTCTTCTTTTTCCTTTAATGTATCGCCTAGCATATTGACTACATAGGTGTTAAAAAATAACTCATAATACGCCACCTGAATATGATCTCCAAGTTCTTTTAAGTTAAGTAAGCATAGGATTAGAAGTATTGATTTAATGGCGCCTTAAGAAAACAAGAGCTGTACCATAGATAGTTATTTCGTTCTTATTTGTTCCAGATTAGTCAAGGCTAATAATTGCAACAAAATGATATCTACAAACAAAAATGTATCATGTAACAATGCTCAAGCATTGAAACAGCAAAATCAAGCGGGTGAGCAAGAAACTACAGCAAAGAATAAGGCTTGTTGTGTTATCCAGTAAAACTTATAGGAGGTATGGCTTAGTGCCATACAAAACCGTCTATCCTTCTTTATCTGCCCTCCTTATCAAGTTATACTACCGGCTGTTTCGGTAAATTTAAATTTTAAATATAAAATTACTGCTTTAAGCAGTTTAAATATGGGTAATTATAATAAAGATCTAATAAATCAAATGGTTAGCTTGATACGCTGGCTGTTTAATATTTATTTTTAAAAGCATGAATGTGTAATATATTACACAAACTATGGTTAATATCCTACAGACAGGTTGAAATGGCTTGGTTATTATTGCGCCATTAGAGTTCAGTTACGCTGAATTTTAATCAGATGAAAACTAGCGATGTAATAGCGCCGTGTTAAGAGAATTAAGTCAGTAACAATGGCATAATGTGGCGGCGCTAATACAGGAGAATATGATGAGTAACAATAGAGATTTAAATTCTGAAGCTAAAGGCAACCAAGCCTCTTTAAATAATGCAGAACTTTCAGCTTTGCAATTGTTAGCGCAGAAAAAAGAATTGGATGATGCTGCCTCAAAATTAATTCAATCAGAATTTGATAAATATATTACTGAACTCGATAGCTTTATAAATATAGAAACAAGAAAAGCTGTTATCGCTAAAAAAATTAAAGCACTTAAAGAATTAAAAAATGCTCTACCCAGCTTACGTGATTTA